>JAISGW010000079.1 GCA_031262895.1 Tannerella sp.
TTCTTGTAAACGGTGGAAGCCACCGCCTCTCTGCTGTGGAAGTAATCCCGGTAGCTTTCCAGCGTACCGCCCTCGCCGGAGAGCTTGTAAGCCGAGAGGAAGTCTTTTTTGCCGACGACTATGCTGTCGATGACTTGCACGTTTTCCGCCGTGTCCACCATGCGTTGGGCCTTCTCGGCGAGGGCGAGGCCGGCTTGGGCGGCTTGGGTGTCTTCCTTTTTCTTTGTCAGCAGGTCGATGTAAGATTGGTAAATGCGGGCGGCCTCGTCGAAGCGGTAGGCTTTCATGTAAAGGTCGGCCAGATAGGGGTAGGCCTTTTCCACGCGCCGCTTCACGGCTACGGAGAGGTAGGTTTCGGCCGCCTTCAGGTCGCCGGTCCGGTAACAACACACGCCGTACCAGTAGTTATAGGAAGCATTGTTGGGCGCCTGCCTGTACAGGCGGGCAAAGGCGGGTTTCGCCCCGGCGTAATTGCCGTCGGCGAAGAGCCTCTTGGCTTGTTCGAGGCTTTGTGCCGAAAGACTGGCGGCTGCCATGAAGGCGGCCAGGGCCGATAGGAGCATCCGGAATAATCGCATCCTGTTCATGGTTTAATGGGCGAACTTATGCGGGTGGCAGGCGGTGACGTCGCGGTAATACGAACGGATACAGGCCAGGTCGGCCTCTACGTTGCCGGTCGGATAAAAGAGGGTCTTCACCCCCGCCTCCTTCTTATAATAATCAATGTAAGCCAAAAGGATGGGCACTCCCGCCTTGAGGGCGATGTAATAGAAGCCGCGCTTCCACTCCGGGGTGTTTTGGCGCGTACCCTCGGGGGTGACGGCCAGGTGGAAGCGCTTGTGGCTGTGGATTTGCTCGGCCATCTGGTCGGTGACGGAGCGTTTCCGCGCCCGATCCACTGGAATGCCTCCCATCCAACGGAAGAAAAGGTTCATAGGGAAAAAGAACCATTCCTTTTTCATCAGAAAGTGGGCTTTCCTCCCCCAGGAATTATAGAGTAGCTTGCCGATTACCAAGTCCCAGTTGCTGGTATGGGGCGCCACGCAAATCACGCACTTGGGAACATCGCCCACGGACAGGGGGCCTTCTTTCCAGCCGGCCAGCTTCAACAAATATCTGCTTAAAACTTTTTTCATTTTATCTTTTGCATCGGGTGCAAAGATAAGGCAGATTCGAGAAGCAATTGCAAAATCAGTAGATATTTCGGGTTCGTGAAAAAATTCACAACCTCCCCCGAGGTTCGGGGAAGCCCGTGAAAAAATTCACAACCTTCCCCGAGGTTCGGGGAGCATCGTGAAAAAATTCAGAGCCTTCCCCAGGCTCAGGGAAGCCCGTGAAAAAATTCACGACCTCCCCCGAGGTTCAGGGAAGCCCGTGAAAAAATTCAGAGCCTTCCCCAGCGCTGGGGAGCATCGTGAAAAAATTCACGGCCTCCCCCAGACGCAGGGAAGCCCGTGAAAATCTGTACAGAGGCGGTATAGCAGGTTGAGGCGTTTATGGGGGTGAGGAAAAGGCAACCGGATGCGGGCCGCCCGCCGCGCAGGCGAAGGGGAGCCTCCTCCTTCATGCGACTTGCCCAGTTGAGGGCTTCTCCGGCTTGTTTGTGGTAAAGGATTTGGAAGAGGCCTTCGCTTCCCGGGGCGAGGCGTTCCTGCAGACGCAGCGCCAGATGCCCCATGGTGCGGCGGAGATTGACCTCAACGCAGGGATGCAGGCGGAAGTTTCCCCCGGCATCTTTGTAGACGAGGAGGTCGAGACCGAGCGGGCCGGCATAAAGATGGGCGTAGGTATCGGCCAAGGCTTGGCGCAGGATTTCGGACATCCGCTTCAGGTAAGAAGGCTCAAGATACGGCCGCAATTGTTCCCGTAACTTGTCTTGTGTTTGCAGGATATTTCCCCGGTAAGCGCCATTGGACGAAGTGCGGAACAGCGACAGCCCTTCCTCTTCCAAGCCACCGCGACCGTCGCTTTTGTATTCGAGGGCGAAGTCCAACACGCGCTCCAAACGTTGCTCCACGCTGAGGGCTTTTTGCCTGGCGAAGGCGCCGCGCATCCATTGCTCATCCTTCGGGCTGGGGGCACCGTTGACGGACAGGAGGCCGCGGCCGGAAGAAGAGTAGGGGGTCTTGAGCAAATAAGCGCCGGGCTTTTCGCGCAGGTAGGCGAGGGCTTCTTCTGGGCTGGAGAAGAAACGCGGCATTTCGGGGAGCTTCTTATCCCCACAGGCTTCCCTTATTTTTTGCAGGCAGGAGGCGGCCGTTTTCCGTCCGGCCAAGACAGCACAGTTTGCATCCCATTGCGGGGCTTGGATTTGCGGGTGACGCGCTTGTAGCTTGCCAAAGAAGCGGCAGGCCGCAGGAGAAAGGCCCCAAGGTTCGCCATGTAGAGGCGGCAGGCTGCCCTCAGCCCTTTCCATCACGGGGAGCGGGCCGTCTGCCCCGATGTGGAACAGGTTCATCCCCTCACAAACGTAATCGCCATCCTCCGCATACCAGACCGGCAATAAAGCCAAGTCATGGCGAAGAATGGCGACTGCACGAGACGGACTATCCCCGTTGCGGTTCAAAAGTTCCGTCTCATACCCCGCGTTGAAATAATGGATTTTCTTGATGTTCAGTCCTTGCTATCTTCCGAATGTTCGTCGATGGCGTCAATCTTGTTGACGGTCTCTTCCATCTCTTCGCGCAGCTGGTCCATTTTCTTTTCCATCTCTTTGACCAAACCGCTGCCGCCTTTGGAGGATACGCTCAGGAAGCCGATGTTGTTTTCGTAGGTCTGCAATTCGCCTTTCAGGCGCTCGTAAGTGCGCATCAGGCGGTCGCGTTCGCTGGAGGGCTTGCTTTGCCGGCCTCTGTTATCGCCGGAATTGCCGCTGCCGCGCCGGCCGTGGAAAATGGAGCCGTCGGCTGTGCCGTCAACCGCTTTCCTACGTTCGAAGAAATGGTCGCAGGCGCCGATGAAGCGTTTCCACAAGGCGTCGGAGTAGCGCCTCGGCACGGCTCCTATGCTTTTCCATTCCTTTTGCAGGGCGGAGAGTTCTTCGCCGGTGGCTTTCCAGTCCTCGCTGTCTTGCAGGGCTTCCGCCTTGTCGGCCAAGGCGCGCTTGAGTTCAAGGTTCTTCTCCTGTCCTTCTTTGAGGCCCTTGAAGAACTCGGCCTTGCGGTTGAAGAAGTTGTCGCAGGCCGCCCGATAGCGTTCAAAGATGCGGGTATTTTGCCTGCGGGTGGCGAAGCCTATTTTCTTCCATTCCTTTTGCAGGTCGAATATCCATTGGCTCTTGGTTTCCCAGTCACGGCTGCTCTTCAATTCGTCGAAGTCAATGGCTTCCAATTGTTCGCAGATACCGGTCTTTGCCTTCAGGTTTTCTTTTTCCTGCTCCTTATTCTTTTCGGAATATTCCTGACTGCGCTTGTAGACGACTTCGCGGGCGTTGTGGAAACGCTCCCAGATGCTTTCGCGGAATTCCTTGGGTACGGGGCCTATTTCGCGCCATTGCTGGTAGAGCTTCTGCACGTCGTGGAAAGCGCCCACGGAGTCGTGCTTCTCTTCCAGCTTCTCGGCTTCTTCGCACAGCAGCGTTTTGGCTTCGAGGTTCTTCTTAAAGTCATACTCGCGGAATTGCCGGTTGATTTTTATCAGTTCGTAGAAGCGTTCGCAGGCACTCTGGTAATTTTTCCAGAGTTCGTTGGCGTGCTCCTGGGGCACGGGCTTGGCTTCTTTCCAGCGCTGTTGGATTTCCTTGAACTGGTTGCGCAGTTTGTTGAAGTCGTCCTGGCTCTCGCAGATTTCCTTGATGCGTTCGATAAGTTGGAGTTTCAAGGCGTAATTAGCTGCCTTGAGTTGCTCGTCATGCGCGCGGTCTGCGGGCTTTTTCTCGGCCTTTGAGGACAACGACTCATCGTCTTCTTCTTCGGAAGTTTTTTCTGTTTCGGGGTTTTCCACCGTGTCGGTTTGCTCGTCTTCTGCTTCTGCGGGTGTGCTTCCTTCGTCTACGGGAGCGGCTCCGTTTTCTTCCTCGGCGGGCGCTTCGGCCTCTTCGGAAGAACTGTCGTTTCCTTCGACTTCCGTACTGGCGGTTTCTTTACCTGTTTCTGCTTCTGTTTCCGGGTTTTCTGTTTTTTCCCCTTTGTCTTCTTCCGTCATGGAGGCTGTGGCTAATTCATTGGTAACACCGATGTTTTTCTCTTCGGCCATCAGTTCCTTGTTCGTGTCTTGAGTGTTGTTATCCATCATTGCGCTTTGAAATTTGTCACAAATAAACAGAATTATTTTGGGATTTCCTTATTGCAGTCATGATTTTTTTGCGTTTCTCTAATAAAAACGCCCGGCCATCAAAACTTTCTTAAACGTTCCGTGGCTTCGAGAGTGTCTTCCCGCCGCCCGAAGGCGGTCAAGCGGAGGTAGCCTTCGCCGGAGGGGCCGAAGCCCACGCCGGGCGTGCCGACAATGTGCAGTTTGGAGAGCAGCTGGCCGAAGAATTCCCAGGAAGAGACGCCTCGGGGCGTGCGCAGCCAGATGTAGGGGGCGTCGGTGCCGCCGTAGACTTCCCAGCCGCAGGCTTGCAGGCCTTCGCGCAGGATGCGGGCGTTTTCCATATAATAGTCAACGGTTGCCTTTACCTGTGCCTGTCCTTCGGGCGAGTAGACCGCCTGAGCGCCGCGCTGGGTGACATAGCTTACGCCGTTGAATTTGGTGGACGTGCGCCGGCTCCAAAGGCCGTGCAGGGCGATTTGCTTTCCCGCCGCAGTATAGCCTTCCAGCTCGTGGGGCACGACGGTGAAGGCACAACGTTGCCCCGTGAAACCGGCCGTCTTGGAAAAACTGCGGAACTCTATGGCTACGCGGCGGGCGCCCTCTATCTCGTAAATGGAGTGGGGTACGTCGGCCTGGCGTATGTAGGCCTCATAGGCGGCGTCGTAGAGTATCAGCGAACGGTTTTCCAAGGCATAATCAACCCAGCGTTTGAGTTCTTCGCGGGGCAAAGTGGTGCCTGTGGGGTTGTTGGGGTAACAGAGGTAGATGACGTCGGCCGGCTCGTCGGGCAGCGGCGGGCGGAAGCCGTTCTCGGCCGTGGAGGGCAGGTAGGCGATGGAGCGTCCCGCCATACGATTGGTGTCTACATAAACGGGGTAAACGGGGTCGGTAAGTGCTACCCGGTTGCCTTGTGCAAGGATGTCGCCGATGTTGCCGGTGTCACATTTTGCTCCGTCGGAGACAAAGATTTCGTCCATGTCCACGTGGATGCCCCTGGTTTCGTAATCGTTCTTCACGATGGTCTCGCGTAGGAAGTCGTATCCCTGGTCGGGAGCGTAACCGTGGAAGCTTTCCCGGCGACCCATCTCGTCAACAGCCTTGTGCATGGCCTGTATCACGGCCTGGGGAAGGGGTTCGGTCACGTCGCCTATGCCCAGGCGGATCAATTTTTCCTTAGGATGGGAGGCGCGGAAGGTCTCCACGCGCCTTGCTATCTCAGCAAACAGATAGCTTTCCTCTAATTTGAGGAAGTTCTCATTGACTAAAACCATTTCTTTGAATTGAACGTTGATTAAATCGTTGTTTCCCCTTCGAAGACGAAGGCAGCCGGTCCGGTCTTGAAGAGATGACCTGAACCTTGTTCCCAGCGGATGTCTAAGTCGCCCCCGTCCATTTTCACCCGCACGGGGTTATGGCAAAGGCCGGCCTTTATCATGACAGCCGCCGTGGCACAGGCTCCCGTGCCGCAGGCCAGGGTGATGCCGCTGCCGCGTTCCCAGACGCGTACGCGCAGTTCATCGTCAGAGAGGCGTTCCACGAATTCCACGTTTGTGCGTTCCGGGAAGAGAGGGTCGTGTTCTATCAGAGGGCCGAAAGCGTGCAAATCCAACGCCTCTACCTGTTCAACGCGGATGACGAAATGGGGGTTTCCCATAGAGGCGATGCGTCCTTTCCACAGGTGCCCGCCCGCTTCTATTTCCTCCTCGGCACCGAGTACGGGTTGCCCCATATCGACGGTGACCGATTCGACTCGACCGTCCTTGACTTGCAGGTGCAATTCCTTGATACCAGCCTTCGTCTCGAGCCGCAACAGCTCCTTGCGGGTAAGGCCCTTCTCGTAGACATACTTGCCTATGCAACGGCTTGCGTTGCCGCACATCTGGGCTTCCGAGCCGTCGCTATTGAAGATACGCATGCGGAAATCGGCCGTTTCGGAAGGTTCTATCAGCACCAGCCCGTCGGCTCCAATGCCTGTGTGCGGGGCGCTCCAGCGCCGGGCCAGCTCTTCGGGTTGCGTGAGGGGATATATCCGGGTATTCACGTAGATGTAGTCGTTGCCCGCCCCTTGCATTTTTGTGAAGGCGATCTTTCTTGCCATGTCCATGTCTTTTTTAAGGAGTTGCAAACTTACGCATTACTCCTAACTTTTTCCGTACCTTTGGCGCGAAAAACAATAGAAAGATGATAAAGAGGATATTTCTTAAGATACTGCTTGCGGCCGTCTTGGCAGGCGCTTCGGCCACGAGTGCTTCGGCGCAGGAGATGAAAGATTTGTTCGTGGCCATGCCTGACAGTTGTGCCCCTCAATTGGAATCGGCTTGGAGGAAAGACTTGGTGGACCTCTTCCTTTCCGGCAAAACTGCCCGTCTGCAGAATACGATGAACGGCTATACCAGCCTCAGCGCCTTGACCGATGATTACCTCTGCCTGCAACTGACCGGAAGGAGCCGTATCGAACTCAAACGCCTCCCTTTGGTGAATCATACTTACATTATATGTATGGTGACCACCGTTTACGGCCCGGCCCCCGACAGCAGGGTACAATTTTTTACAACCGGCTGGCAGCCGCTTGACGGAGGGAGGCTCCTCCCCCGGCTTCCCAAGGATTGGTATTTGAAACAGCCGGTCGATACGGCCAGCTCGGCCTACCAGGAAGCCCGCGCACGGCTTGACATGGACTTGGTACGTTATGACCTCAGCCCCGACAAACAGACGCTGACAGCTACCTACACTACGCCACTCTACCTCAATGCGGACGAACAAAAGGAAATTGCCCCCGCCTTGGCTGCCCCGAAGGTCTACACTTGGAACAAGTCCGCCTTTGAATAAGGCCCGGCAGCCTTTGCGAAAACGGAAGTAAATCCGAGACCAAGAAATTGAAGACCCTTCATAACAAAAAGGTGCCGCTCCTTTGCAGGGGCGGCACCTTGGTTTTTCACTTGGTCTCTTTCTCTTCTTTCATGTCGAACTCGTTCTTGTCGGAGTCGAAGAATTTATATTCGAGGAAGGCCAGGCTCTGGTCGGGGATGATTTTTATTCCCCGGGAGAACTTGGTTTTCCACTTCCATTTCAGGGAGAAGAGACCTTTGTTCACATAGGCCGCCACGTAGGGGTGGAGGTGGAGGGTGAACTTCTTCACTTTGTGTTTGTTGACCAGGCTGTCTATTTTTTCTTCCAAGGCGTCGGTGAGGAGAATGGAAGGCCGGGCCTTTCCGGTGCCGAAGCAGGTCGGGCAGCTTTCCGAGGTGTTGACGTCCATGGCCGGCCGCACCCGTTGGCGGGTGATTTGCATCAGTCCGAATTTGCTGAGCGGAAGGATGTTGTGCTTTGCCCGATCGTTGGCCATGGCTTTCGTCATGTGCTCGTAGAGCTTTTGTCGATTGGCCGGTTCGGCCATGTCGATGAAGTCAATGACGATAATGCCGCCCATGTCGCGCAGGCGTAACTGTCGCGCTATTTCGTCGGCGGCCGAGGTGTTGACGTCGATGGCCGTCTTTTCCTGGGCGTCACTCCCTTTGGAGCGGTTGCCGCTGTTGACGTCGACCACGTGCATGGCTTCCGTGTGCTCTATAATCAGATAGGCCCCGCTTTTATAGGTGACCGTACGTCCGAAGAGCGACTTGATCTGCTTGGTGA
>JAISGW010000206.1 GCA_031262895.1 Tannerella sp.
GGCCATAAAGAAGGCCGACCCTGTCTTCGGCAATTACGTGGGCGGGCATATCAACATGGCCTTAGATGTGTTAAGCTCAGGCTTGAGCGTGGACGTGGCGGCCGTCTTCGGCAACGCAGGCTACCGTTATTGGTTTGTCAACGGCGAGGTCGACTTGGGTGCGGGCATTTCCGTGGGCGCGGTGAAGATTACCGGCTTCAGCGGCGGCGCCTATTACCGGATGCAGCCAACGGGAGACAAGGGCCTGGCCGCCTTCAAACCCGACAAGGGCATCTCGCTGGGCTTCCGTGCCGGCGTCTCTTTAGCCATCGCCTCCAAGGAAGCCGTCAGCGCCAAGGCCATTTACGAAATGAACTTCAACGCCAGCGGCGGCATCAACACGATACTCTTCTACGGGCAGGCAGCTTTCATGACCGACCTGACACCTTTGCAGGACAAATTGGCCCCGATACGGAATTTCTACAACGGCGTGCAGAAGACCTTCAAGGCGGCAGACAAGAGCCTGAGCGACCAGATTAAGGCCCAATCGGATTCGGAACTCGTGCAGAAATTGATCGGAAAAGTGTCGGCCAATACGAACCTGCCGCCCTTGAGCAATTCCGGCGTCATCACGGCTTATGTGCGCATAGAATATGAGGCCGAAACAAAGACTTTCGATGCCAATTTCAGCATCAACCTCTCCGTGCCGGGCAATTTCATACGCGGGGAAGGCAACAACGGTGCCGCCTTGTGGGCCAACCTGCACATCTCGCCCGCCACCTGGTACATACGCATCGGCACGCCCACGAATCCCATAGGCATAGCCATCGGCATCAAGGGTCTGCCTTCCATACACAGCGACGCCTATTTCATGCTGGGCGACGACATTCTGCCGCCGGCGCCCTTGCCGGATTTGGTGCGCAACAAATTGGGCGGCGACATAGACCAGCATCCTTACAGCGACAACCTGATGTCCATCGGAAGCGGTATCGGCTTCGGCGCACGCTTCGGCTTCGATACCGGCGATTTGACCTTCCTCATCCTGTATTGCCGATTCCAGGCCGAGATGGGCTTTGACTTTACGCTGACCGACATGAGCGGTTATGCCTGCGAGGGAAGCACCAAGCAAATCGGCATGAACGGCTGGCGAGCCGAAGGGCGCTGCTACGCGGCTTTGGACGGCGACCTGGGCGTAAAGTTGAATCTGCTTTTCATCCATAAGAAGATATCGGTCATCCACGGCGGAGTGGCGGCAGCGTTGGAAGCCAAATTGCCCAACCCGACCTGGATAGGCGGCGCCTTGGGGATAGACCTGAACATATTGGGCCTTATCAAAGCCAAGATGAGCATGAAATTCAGCTTCGGCGAAAATTGCAAATTGGTCCGTCTGGACGGAACGGTTCCTCCCTTAGACTTCTCGCTCATCTCCGATGCCAGCCCGACCGACGGGAGCACGGACGTGGACGTCTTCACCTCGCCACAAGTTACCTTCGCCAAGGCCGTCAATGCCTCCTTCTCCCTTTATAATGAGGATGCAAACGGCAACAAGACTTACGAGGACGAGGGGAAGAAATCTTACCGTATCCGTTTGGGGAATTGCTATCTGGAGAATCTTTCCAACGGACAGGAATTGCCCCTCGACAAGCCTTTAAACCAGTTGTTGAGCAATGACAAGCTGGCCCTTACCCTGAAGACCCGCGACATCCTGCCTTCTCACACGAAAATCCAGTTGTCTGTCACCGTCTATCTGGAGGAGTTGCAAGCCAATGGCTGGACAGCCGTTGACGGCGGCACGGAGACCAAGACGCTCACCTTCACTTCCGGCGAGCAACCCGACCATATCCCCTTGGAAAACGTGCTGAGTTCGTATCCCCTCATCAATCAGCAGAATTTTTACCGTTCCGAAGGAAAGGTCAACGGGAGCATACGAGGCTATATCGCTCTGAGCTACGGGCAGCCGGATCTCTTCGCCAACAACTTCGACAAGAAGGTACGGTTCACGGCCAATGGTTCGACGCGCAGCGTTGACTTCCACTATAATGCAGCCAACAAGAGCGTGGAATATGAAATTCCGGCCCTGTCGGGGAACTGTGCCTATACGGTGGACTTCGGCCTGTACGGGAAAGCCTCTTCCAACACGGGCGGCTTGCAACAAACAAGCTATACGCAAAGCTACGACAACGGCCAAGGGGAAACCTTCGATGTAGAATTCATCAAGAATCTGGCCCAGAAAGTGCTGGCCAGCGGCAGCAAGAGCATCTTCAATTACGGCTTCCATTCCAGCCGATACAGCACCTTCGCCGGAAAAATTAACGGGTTGGCCTTGGAAACCGGCAATGACAACATCTTCGGAATGACCGACGTGCGGCGTTTGCTGCTCTTCTCGAGCAAAGCGATAGACGAGCCTTTCGATTTGGCCGAAGTGGTCGGCAACAGCTACACTTACGGGAAGCCTTTAGTATCGATCGAAGCACTCATGACCGATAAATATTACACGGAAGACATAGCGCCCTTGATTTATGAGCCTTTGCCCTCTTATCAATTCACACGCGACATAGCCAGGCAGTTGGGCATCGCTTATCTGCGCATCCCAAGCAATGCTTTCGTGTTGTACGAAGGTTATGTTGATGCGCTGAATAATGGCAACACGCCCAGCAGATATGGCATTTTCCCTTATGTGCATGTCCTTCAACGGATGTATTATGCTGACTTCTATGAATTGAAAGACCAGCTCAGCCCTTACGGACGATTAGCTCAACAAAGGGAAAAGTTCAAGAAACTATGGAGTACAGGTGCTTTCCCCTTCTACCGGGAAGGACGGATTTACCCTGCTCAATTGATATATAGGCTTCCGGACGGAAGGGAAGGAAGTGCTGTAAAAGTAAAATATGAATGGAGATGGAAGTATTGATAAGAAACATAAAAAAGGGCATGCGGTATGTGGCCTCCTGCCTCATATCCGGTTTATCCTTTGTAGTCGCTAACGGGCAAGTTCCCACAACCGTACCTGATAGTTCGGCAGTTCCTTATAACGTTCGCATCATAGGCAGCGCGAGAGGTCCTCATATTCGTCTCCGTTGGGCACCGGCCAATGCGGAAGCCTGGGCTGCGGGCCGGGCATACGGTTACAAGTTGGTGCGCTTCACCATTTTCAAGGACTCGACAGTCATGGACAATCCGGACAGCCTCGTCATAAAACAGGATTTCAAGCCGCGTCCGCTGGCTGAATGGGAAGCACCCGCGAAACAGTCCGATTATGCCGCCGTCATCGCGCAGGCGCTATATGGGCAGGACTTTGATTTGCGGCCCATGAGCGACAGCCTGAGCGTGAGCGACATCATCAACCAATCCTCGGATTTGCAGCAACGCTTCGCCGTATCTCTCTTCGCAGCCGAAAACGACTATCCGGCCGCCCTGCTGGCGGGCTGGGGATGGACGGATTCCTCCAGCAGAGCCGGCGACCAGTACGTTTATACCTTAATCTTGAACCGGCCCAAGCGGCAAATAGGAGATACGGCTTCCGTGTACATAGGCTATCAGAACAAGCGCATCCTGCCGCAGCCGCTTGACTTAACGGCCGTCTTTGGCGACAGCCTCGCCCGTTTATCCTGGGATTACACCCTTCTGGCCGATATTTACCATTCCTATGAGGTGGAAAGGAAGGGGCCGGGAGACAAAGACTTTCGCCGCATCAGCCACACGCCTGTGACACTGGCCGGAGAGGGTTTGAAACGTGCCTATTATACGGATTCCCTACCGGCCAACGGGGTGGATTACGCCTACCGAATCATCGGCCTGACTAATTTCGGGGAAGAAAGTCCCGCTTCCGACACCGTGCGCGGACGGGGCAAGGCACCTATCCTTTGCCCGCCGCCGCATATCCTGATGGGGCGCTTCATCGCCAAGGATACAGCTATGCTTTCCTGGGAGTACAGTTGTCCGGCCGACAGCTTGGTGGCCGGACTGCAAATCCGTCGCGCAGAGACGGACGGGGGCCATTACCAAACCGTGGCCTCGCCGCCGAAAGGGACGCAATCATTTTCCTTCCCCCTACCCTACGCCGATAATTATTTGAAAGTGCGCGTCCTTTACACCGACTCCACCTGGGTAGAATCCTTCCCTTACGCCTTAAACCAGATAGACTCTGTGCCGCCCCTGCCGCCGACCGGCCTGGCGGTTTCCATAGACAGTTCGGGCATGGCCCGTCTCCGTTGGACGCCCAACAAAGAGCCGGACCTGATGGGTTACCGTGTACTCCGGGCTTTTACGGATAAAGAAGAGTTGTCGTCCATCACACAGGGTTATGTCAGGCAAGCCGCCTATACGGACAGCCTGTCTCGGAGGCTGGGGAATAAAAAAGTCTATTATGCCCTTGTGGCCGTAGACCGCCATTATAACGAGTCCGCCCATTCCGCTGTCGTCGTGGCGACCAAGCCGAACGACAGCAGTCCGGCCGAGCCGGTCTTGACCGCTTATGAGCGGGATGGCGACAAACTTACCCTGCATTGGATTACCGATACTGCCGCGATAGGCGTTCGCTACGCCTTGCTACGACGTGGAACAGAAGGAGCCGACACCCTTTTCCGTGGCAATGCCTCACAGGCTTCGTACACGGACGAACCGGAGAAGTCCGGTAGCTACAGCTATTCCGTCATAGCCACCGACCCGGAAGGGAAACGCTCCGTTTCACCCAAGCCGCTGCATTTCGATTTCCATATAGAAGGAAAGGCTTTGAAAATTTCCGGCTTTCATTCCTATATAGATAAGGCGCATACCTATATTGAGCTATCCTGGAACAAGCAGGCCCAAGCAGCACGTTACCGCATATACCGCGCCGCAGACAAGGAGCGCCCTACGCTCTGGAAGGAAGTGGACGCCTCCGTGAACCGTCTTGTTGACGAGCGCCTGTTGCACGACACCCGCTATACTTATATCCTCCTTTTTGTTACGCTCGAAGGGCGTTCTTCCCTACCCGCAAGCCTAAGCGTTGATTTTTAAAAAGACCGTATCATGTTCAACAAACTTTACTACAAATTGAAAATATTCGGCGGCATACTGCTTATCTTCCTCCTTGCCACTACGACTGTTTCTGCCCAAACTTATACATTTAAAGCAACAATCGCATTTGAATATACAACTATATCCTGGATGAAAGCGACCCTTACCATGGATCTCATTTTTAGTGGCGAGAAAGATGGAAGTAGCGCCACAGTCCATGCTTTTGACCATTTTTATATACCAGGGGAAATAGATAATCAAAATAAATATAAACTCCAGTTTACATTCCCATATAAAGGTATCGCCAATAAAATAACAGAAAACATTCTTTCATTTACGAGTTTTGACAATGAAACCTTAGCCGATCCGAACACCTCTGCCTCTGACAATGGAATGTTTGGCGTAATTTGTCCTCAAAAACTCACTCTCATGGTTCCCAGATGTTCTTTAGGCAATCAATGGGGCGAATGGAGTGATGTGGAAATATACCCTAATGGCATAGATATTGACCCGACTTCCCTACCAACGGATCGCACCCTTTCCGATACGCCAATCAAACTTACTGCTACAGGAGGATTTGATAGTGACTTGTATTGTTGGTATTATTCTATAGATGGTGAAGATTGGGAAGTGGCACCGTCAAAGTGTTACCAAGGAGCCACGTTCAACGCTGCAGCCGGAGACTTGCTATTTAACGGTTGGGAAGGACTCAATGGACGACAAATATGGATAAAAGCCGGTTATCAAAGCGATTGTGGTATAGGCATAGATGAGACAGCTACTCCATATTCGTTTACTATACGTGCCGCCGGACCTAAAATAGAAAATGTTGTAGCACGTTCTACCACTTGTTACGACAGCAACGACGGAAGCCTTGTCGTGACCTTCAATCGGGATTTGCTTCCCGGAGAAACGGTTTCTTTATATTACGGCGCGCCGCAACCGGCAAGTATCACCCAGTTAAATGCGAATAAGCAATATATTCTATCGGGTTTGGCTCCCGGAGAGTATAAAGATATTTCCGTTACCTCCGAAATAAACGGAAGCCTGTTAGGTTCCAGTGGTTCCGGATATAAATGGACGAATCCAGTCACAGTCGAACGTGGCCCCAAATTGCAGGTCTTCTTTTCTTCGAGCATCAATTGCTACACTCAAAATCTGATTATCACGCCTGTTCCGGCAGGCAATTATATTGTCCATTATCAAAAAGATGGAGGAACTTGGCAGCAATCTTCATCCATGACGCTGAGCGACCTGCCAGGAGGTGATTATAACGTATATATATCTAATAACAACTGTAATAGTTCGCCACGGGATACCGTATTGGAAGACCCGCCAAACGTGCCGACTATCACCGTCACGGATAACGAAAGCACATCCGGTTTCGGCCGGGCTGACGGTTCCCTATCCTTTGAAGTAGACGGAGGAGACGGCAAAGGGAGTTGCACCCTGCTGAACACGACCAATGGCCTTTCCTATACTCCGAAAAGTAGTACAGGGGAAATGTTCGACTTCACGAACCTCCCAGCCGGGAATTATACCTTTTCCTATATAAACAGCAAGGGTTGTACTACTCAACCTTGTTATGCAGAGGTTCTTCAACCCGCCCGTTTAACGGCGACATGCACAGGGACAAATATCACTTGCAACGGCAATGCGGACGGCAGTATCCGTGCTTCGGTTTCCGGAGGCGTCTTGGAACAAGGCGACAGTTACGATTATGAATGGGAAAAGTTGAACGGCACAAAATGGGAATCTTACGATTCCGGCTCCGGTACGGTTGAAGGTTTGTCGCCAGGCACCTATCGTCTTACTGTCAGTGATGAAAGTGACCCGATCAACGAGACCTCGTCTAATTCGGTCACCATCTCCGAGCCGGACATTGTGCAGTTTAAAGGGGAGGTCAAGGTGCTTGCCAACAACCTTTGCTACGGGGACAGTGAGGGCCGGGCGGAAGTGAGCGCCATGGGCGGCAACGGCAATTACAAGGCTTTGCTATATAAGGACGATGCGCCTTACAGCGACGGGGAATATTATACGGGCGGAAGTTTGACTTTTTCTGGAGGTGTCTGTGACATGGAGCATCTGCCTGCCGGGAAATATACGGTGGAGGCTTTGACGGACGGAAAGGGCTGTGCGAACGAAGGGACGGCGGCTTCCCTGACTTTCAGCATCAGCCAGCCGGCTGCTCCCATAACGGCCGGTACAGTGGCAACGAACACAACCGGCTACGGCCGCACGGACGGAAAGATTATCGCCCACATCAAAGGCGGCACCCCAAGGACAAGCGCCCCCTACTACGACCTGGTATGGAAAGACAGCGAAGGCAATGTCATCACCCAAAGCGAGGAAGCCATAGACGCGGACGGCATGGTCAGCGACACCATCAACGGGCTGAAGAAAGACACATACAGCCTAAGCATTAGCGACGGAAACGGCTGCAGCATAGCCGCACTCACGGCTTCCGTGGCACAGCCCGACCCGCTGACGGTCGAACTGACCCCGGTCGCCGTGAAATGTTACGCGGAAAAGAACGGGCAGATAAGCGCCGACATCAAAGGCGGCGTGCCCGGCGAAGAGGAACCGTACTACAGCCTCCAATGGTACATGAAGCGGGATGGGGGAATGCCCGACTCTTTGATAGCCGACCAGCACACGGCCATCTTGCAGGGCGCCGGTGCGGGAAAGTATTACCTGAAGGTGGCGGATGCGGTTCCGGCGCCCGCCTTACCGAACACGGCAGAATCGGCAGTGGTGGAGGTCTTGCAGCCGCCTTTGTTCCAAGTGGTGGATGGAAAGATCGGCACGGACTCTGTGGCCTGCTACGGCACCAACGACGGTTCCTTCTATCTGCAAGTTGCCGGAGGTGTGCCCCCGTATAAACTGTTTTACCAAGAGAGCAGCAGCAGCGAGCCTTTCATAGAAGTAGAGCCGAAGGGCGACGGGCAGAGTTTCCGCGTCGACAGCCTGCTCGCCGCCGAATACACGGTTTATGTGAACGATGCCAATGGCTGCTATGCCAAAATCGACGACGAAGAATGGCATTCCGTAAATATAGGGCAACCGGACGCGCCCCTCGGCCCGGCGGCCGGTTCCATAGCGCGCGGCCCATCGGGCTACGGCCTTACCAACGGCAGCTTCCAATTTACCCTGACAGGCGGCACACCTCCCTACCAAGTGGAATGGCGCGACAGCCTTGGCAAGCTGCTCAGTCCGACGAACGGGACGAGCGGAGGCCGGTTCACGACCGAGCTGGAGAACTTGGGCAAGGGGCCTTACACTTTGATAGTAAAAGACAGTCGCTACGGCAAGGCTTTCTCGGGCAAGGACTCCACTTGTTACTTCTCCGCCGACTACCGGCTGGAAGAGCCTACCGAGCTAAAGGCTTCCATTAAGGAAACGCATTACATCTCCTGCCATGGCGAATCGGACGGGGCCTTGGCACTCTCGGTGACGGGCGGCGTCAAGAATCCGGATGTCACCGTGCAGGGACAGCCCTATAATATTCATTGGTACAAAATGAACTCGGATAACGACTCCACGGCTTTGCCCGATATCAACCTCTCGGCCTTGCCGACAGGCGTCTACCGTGTCCATATTAAGGATTACAGTTGGATTCCCAACCAAATCACCCTGACCTACCATCTGGTTGAGCCGGAAAAATTGATAGCCACGGCCACCCAAGCAGATATTATCTGCGGCCAACGCATAGACGTGGTCGCCACGGTGACCGGCGGTACGGCGCCTTATCACTTCGAATGGAGCACAGGCGACACCACCCAGGTACTAAAGGAGCGGGTTGCCGGGAAATACATGGTTTTTGTTACCGATGCGCGGGGCTGCCAGACAACGGCCTTATCCAGGATAAGCGCACCCTCGGATTTAGTCATCGCAGGAACGACGCAGGACCCGCTTTGTTACAAAGGGACGAATGGCTCCATCGTGCTAAAAATCACCGGCGGCCGGGCGCCTTATACCTGCCTTTGGAATACGGGAGCTACGGGGCAGACGCTCTCGGACGTGCCTGCAGGCAATTACAATGTTACCGTCACTGACGCGGACGGCTGCGGCGCCTATCAGGAGTTCACCTTGGGCGAACCGGCACCCGTAAGGGTTTCCCTCGGCCCGGATCGCGTCATCTGCCGCGCCCAAACGGCCGTGCTCCGTCCCGAGTTCCACGACCCGAAGGCTTCCTATTATTGGACAGGGCCGGACGGCTTCAGCTCGGAAGCACCCAGCATAGAAGTCAACGAGGAAGGTACTTATACGGTGCTGGCCACCGACAGCAACGGCTGCCAAGCCATTGACAGCGTACACGTACGGGTAGACGATTTGGACATCAGTTCCGAAATCGTCGTGGCCTCGGAAGTGTTCACGGGCGACACGGTGGCTATCGTCAACCTCAGCGACCCCGTCCCGGAATCTTCCAAATGGCTATTCCCGGCCTCGGATTCCGTGCAGGTAGTCGAGCAATCCGAATTCCTGGCCCGCCTCGTCTTCAAGATACCGGGCAAATACCAAATCGGGTTGCGCACCTTCGTGGGCGAATGCTCCGCCGACAACATCCAAGATGTGAAGGCAAACGATGCGGACGAGCGGGATTCCGACTTCTTCGGGGAGTCGGCCATCAAAAGCTTCCTCGTCACGCCCAATCCGAACAAGGGAACCTTTACGGTAAAGGTGGCGCTTAACGCCCCCGGCCAGATACGTGTCCGCATTGTCAACATCGGCACCGGCATCGTGATGGACGACCGTCGTTACAACGGACAAATCGAATACGCCTTGCCTTATAACCTGCCCTTGGCCGGCGGTGTGTATGCCGTACTTTTGGAAGCCTCTTCCGGTTATATGGCCGTAAAGATGATAGTGAATTAAGGAAAGGAGCCGTAAAATATAGTAGCTTTGCACGAAAAACGAGACTTTTACTTATATGAAACTGGTAGCGGAAAGCGGTTCCACACGTACGGAATGGGCTTTAGTGGAAGGCACGACAGTGGTTGAACGGGTGTTTACGGAGGGTTTGAACCCTTATTTCCAGACGCGGAAAGAAATCAGCCACAGCGTACGATTGGGTTTGCCCGGCACTTTCTTTAAGAGGAAAGCGGAGCAGGTGTATTTTTACGGGGCAGGTTGCACTTCGGAGGAAAAAAAGGGCATCATGGAGGCCTCTTTAGTTGCCCAGTTCAAGGTGCCCATCCATGTAGAAAGCGACTTGCTGGCCGCCGCCCGGGGCTTGTTCCGCGAAGAGGCCGGTATCGCCTGCATCCTCGACACCGGCTCCAATTCCTGCTTTTACGACGGCAAGCGGATAGTGAAGAACGTCACTTCCGGCGGCTACATTCTCGGCGACGAGGGAAGCGGGGCGGCTTTGGGCAAACTCTTCCTCTCCGACATTTTGAAAGGTTTGGCGCCCAAAGACCTGGCCGACGACTTCTTCGAGTTGATGCGCATCACGCCCGACGACCTGATGGAGGCCGTTTATAACCGCCCGCTACCGAACCGTTTTCTGGCTACGATTGCCTATTTTCTGGCCGATTATTTAGACATTCCTTACGTGGCAGACATGCTGAACCTGAATCTGGAACGCTTCTTCCGGCGCTGCGTATGCCAGTACGACTACGCCCATTACCCGATACGCTTCGTCGGTTCCGTAGCTTACGGTTTCAGCGAGCAGCTTCACGACATGGCCTCCCGTTTCGGCATGGCCGCCGACCGGATTGAAGAGACCGCCATGAACGGCTTGATAGCCTACCACGCAGAAAGTTAAGAGTTGAAAATTGAAAATTAAAAGTTAGGGCGTAGCCGTAGGCTATGCCTAAGTGGTTCCTGTTCCCTAACTCCTAAGCCCTATCTATTGTAAACTGCAATGTAATAATATGAAAATATGTGTATGATACAAAAAAACATTGTTTTTGCGTATCCGATATTTAATGTGAACTGTATCTTTGCCAGAAATTATTTTACTCATTCTTAAATCTCATTGTATGGACAGAGAAATGAAAGCACGGAAACGCATCTATTCAGGAGGCCTGATGTGCAGCATTGCCACCGCTTTATTGTTGGGCGGCAATCTCCCTTGCTGGGGAAGCCCAGCAGCTCCTGCAGATAAGCAGCCGGGACTTGAACAACAGCAAACGTCGCGCACGGTGACGGGCAAGGTGGTTGACACCACCGGTGAGCCTATCGTGGGGGCGACCATCTTGGAAAAGGGGACGAGCAGCAACGGCGTCGTCACGGATGTCAACGGGCATTTCAGCCTCACGGTGAAGCCCGGCGCTATCCTTCAAATCTCTTACGTGGGTTATAAGACCCTTGATATCAAGGCTACCTCAAACATGAAGGTGACTTTGAGCGAAGACAGTGAAAAACTTGGCGAGGTAGTCGTCGTAGGTTACGGCACACAGAAAAAGGTCAACCTGACCGGCGCCGTGGCCACGGTTGACGTGAAGCAGGCGGTTGACAGCCGTCCTATTTCCGACATTGGCCGCGCCCTGCAAGGCTCTGTGCCCGGTTTGGTCGTTTCTACCAAAAACGGTTCCATAGGTGGCGCGCCGACCATCAAAATCCGCGGTTCCATCGGCTCGCCCAACGGTGATGCCAATCCGCTTATCTTGGTTGACAACGTTGAATGTACCGACATTTCTCTGGTTAACCCCGACGACATTGAATCCATCTCCGTCTTAAAGGACGCCGCCTCGGCTTCCATTTACGGCGCACGCGGTGCCTTCGGCGTCGTGTTGATTACTACCAAAGCAAGGGAAAAACATGACCGCGTATCAGTCAAGTATTCCGCCAACTTCTCTTGGCGCACCCCCACCGTAAAGCCGGCACAGTTGCCGGGTTGGGAACAGGCTTCCATCAACCTGCAAGGCGAAGAGAACGCTTCCACACCGCACAATTCCTACAATCCGCTGGGTTGGGTGGTCAATGCTGAGACCGTCCAGAAGATGAAGGATTATTGGGACAAGTACGGCTACGGCAAGCAGTTCGGCCCCGAGATGGTGGAAGGCCGCGATTTCGCTTATGATGGGAGCGGTATGCACTACTATCGTACCTGGGACTGGTATGATATGGCTGTCCGCAACTGGAGTCCGCAGGAGAACCATACCCTCTCGGTCAACGGCGGCAACGGCAAGACTAATTACAACGTTTCTCTGGGCTACCTGATGCAAAACGGCATGTGGAAAGTCAATTCCGATAATTACAACCGCTACAACGGCAACTTCTCTCTCAACTCGGAGTTGAGCAAGTATGTCACCATGCGTGCAGGCTTGATGTACACCCGAGGTGATTACGACTATCCCTTCACTTACGGCAGCTATAACCGCCTGTACTATCTCTATCGTTGGCAGCCCATGTATCCTTATGGCCTCCTTGACGGCAAGCCTTTCCGCTCTGCCCTCACCGAGTTGGAACAGGCTCCGATGAACAAACAGCGTCGCGAATACGTGCGCATGAACGGCGGCCTGACCATCAAGCCCATCAAGGATTTGAGCATAGACATAGACGGCACCTATTCGACGACCGAAACACAGTTGCACCTGAATGGAGCTCCGGTTTACGGATACAACATCTTTACCAATTACGCTTCGGTGGATGCCTTGAAAGCCAGTTACGGCAACTTCGAATCCTCTTCCTACGATTATACTCGAGAAGAATACGGGCGCACACAGGCCATGACTGGCAACTTTGTCGCCACCTACCAGAAGCAACTCGGCGCGCATAACCTTAAGGTAATGGCCGGTTCGAATCTCGAGAAAAGCGAATACAAGTATTATTGGGTCAAGCGCATGAATTTGCTGGATACGGAAAAACCCGAATTGAACCTTGCCACGGGTGACCTGACTACGAACAACCAACATACGTGGTGGGCCGTGGCTGGTTTCTTCGGACGTATCAACTACAATTACAAAGACCGTTACCTCTTGGAACTCAACGGCCGTTATGACGGTTCTTCACGCTTCCCAGCAGGAAGCCGTTTTGCTTTCTTCCCCTCCGGGTCCGCAGGCTGGCGCGCTTCCGAAGAATCCTTCATGCAGGGCTTAAAGCCTTACCTGAGTACCTTGAAGATTCGTGGTTCTTACGGCGCTATCGGTAATCAAGACGTAGGTAATAATGTTTTCGTATCGACCATGACAGCGATAGCTGACCCCTGGATCATTGACGGAAAACAAGTACAGTCTATTGGTATGCCGACTATGGTAGCCAAGTCTCTGACATGGGAACGGGTTTCAACACTTGATATCGGCGCCGATGTCCGTTTCTTTAACGACGCTTTAGGAGTTACCTTCGACTGGTACGACCGCCGCACCAGCAATATTCTGACTAAGAATAACACCTTGCCTCTCACCTTAGGTGCAGATGCTCCTTATGAAAATTTAGGTGCCATCAAAACTCCGGGTTGGGAATTAGCCGTAGATTACCATCACACCTTTGCCAATGGCTTTAACTTCGGCGTGACAGCTAATATCTCCGATTACAAGACCATCGTTGACAAATGGGTAGACAACACGGGCATTCCCACATTTAGCAGTACCGGTACCGGCTGGTGGAGCACCACCTATTACAAGAAAGGTATGGTGCTGGGTGACATCTGGGGCCTTAAGTTCGACCGTTTCCTCACAGACAAGGACTTCAATGCCGACGGCACGCTGAAGGCCGGACTTCCCGACCAGACGCAGGTTTTCCCCAGGAACTACCGTTTCGCCCCCGGTGATGTGCTTTATAAGGACCTTGACGGCGACGGTGTCATCACTAAAGGAACCACGACAACCAAGCCCGGTGATTTAAGCATTATCGGCAACGCCCTGCCCCGCTTCCAATACGGCTTCAATATTGATGCCGGCTGGAAAGGCTTCGACTTCAACATGTTCTTACAAGGCGTAGCCAAACGTGACCTCTTTGCCGCCGGCAACCAGGTGCTGCCCGGCTTCACTTCCGGTGAGCCTTACTACAAGGGGGCGGAAGACTACTGGACGGAAGACAACCAGAACGCCTATTACCCGCGCCCCATGGTTTACGGCCAATCCCTGACCGGCAACTATCAGGTCAACGACCGCTATATGTTGAACATGGCCTATCTGCGCTGTAAGTCTCTGACTTTAGGTTATTCCATACCTAAGCAGGCAATCAACCGCATCAAGTTTATCAAGAACCTGCGCGTTTATTTCACAGCAGAGAATCTCTTCACTATTGACGGCCTCAAGCCGGAAATCGACCCGGAAGTCGACCTCCAGTACATCACCGGCACCACGGCAGATGCCCGCAGCTACGGTCGCAGCTATCCCTATTACAAGTCGCTTTCCTTCGGTTTGCAGCTTACCTTATAATTCCTTTAAATCAAAAAATATGAAACGAATATTTTATATAGGCTCCCTTTTCCTTGCGCTGCTGGCCACTTCCTGCGACAATTTTCTCGACCGTGAGCCTTTGGATACGGAGGTCAATGATACCTATTGGACAAGTGAGACCAACATACGCACCTTTGCGCAACATCTCTATTCCGATTATTATACGGGATACGGCACAGATTACAACGTTTTCGGCGGCTATTTCTCCGGTGATAACTACACCGACGACTTCCTTTCGCTGACAGGCGGCGTGCACGACTTCCCGCTCACGGCTACAACCGGCACCAATGCTACGTCCACAACTTGGACAGACAGTTACGAGGACATCTACATGTGCAATACCATGCTGGAAAAAATCCCCGGCATGAGCATGGATGACGCGGCCAAGGCGCACTGGATAGGCATTGCCCGCTATTTCCGTGCCATGGCCTACAGTGCCTTGAGCAAGCTTTGGGGCGGAGTACCTTACATAGACCGCGTCATGGATCCGAACGAGAAAGATTCCTTGTACCAAGACCGCATGTCCTATCCCGACTTGGCTTTAAAAATCCTTGACGATTACAAGTATGCCTTAGCTAATGTACGAACGGACGACGGCACACGGCAGGTCAATCGCTATATCGTCGGTGCCTACATGTCGCGTGACTTGCTCTATGCGGCTACCTGGCTGAAATATCACGGTTCCACGGTAGGTCCCACTTCGCAACCTGTATCCGACACGGAAATCAAGGCTTTGCTTCAGGGAGCCATTGACGGAGCACAGTTGGTCATGAAATCCGGCAAATATGCCATCGGTACAGGGCCGAACGCCTATAACGACAATTTCTCTTCGGATGATTTGTCGGGCAACAAAGACGTCATCATCTATCGCGAGTACACTGACGGCGTGCAATGCAATGCCTTAATGTCGTACAATGCGGCGGAGACCCATACCATGGGCGACCTCACAGAAAACGTCATTGAAAGCTATCTGTGTTCCGACGGTCTGCCCATCGGGCAATCTCCCTTGTACAAGGGCGCCAAAGACCCGAGCATCAAGAATGCCTTCCAGAACCGCGACCCGCGCCTCTACCAGACGGTGGTGGACAGCCTGCGTATTTGGAACGCCGGAATTTGGTCGCAGGCCGAATCGCCCACGGGCTATTGCACCAAGAAGTTCCTCAATGAAGAATGGTATGCCGAAGGTTCTCCTTATTGCAAGAACCGCCAAAGCCCGGCTGATGCCCCTTGCATCCGCTATGCCGAAGTGCTCTTGAACTATGTGGAAGCCCGCTACGAAATCAGCCGCCTCGGCGGTGACGCCTTCACGCAGAATGACCTTGACCAGAGCATCAACCTGCTTCGTGACAGGCAGCTCTCCAAATGGGGCGAAAAGCCGGTTGTTCTCCGCAGCATGCCGCATGTCATGCTGGCAGGCAATAGCCTGAGCGTAAACGGGACAGTCATCAACGACCCCGCCCGCGACCCGAGCGTGGACCCCATCCTTTGGGAAATCCGCCGCGAACGCCGCGTGGAACTCATTGAGGAAGGCCGCCGCGGCGAAGACCTGCGCCGCTGGGCCAAATACGAGTACTTGAACTCGGCCGATGCCAACGGCAATCCCTCCATGACTGAACTCGGCGCTTACGTCAAGCAGTCCGACTATCCCCACATCCTCGTGGGTGCCGATGGCGTACCCTTGTTCAATGCCGCCGACCCGACCAACCCCGCTCCGGCTGAAGGTTACATCAACTACCGGTATAAACAGGGCAATAAGACCCGCGTTTTCACGCCGGGCGACCTCAACTCGGAGCGCTATTACCTGCGTGCCGTGCCTTCGAGCCAGCTCGTCTCTTACAAGGACGCCGGCTATACGCTGACGCAGAATCCCGGATGGGAGTAATCTAATTGAAAATTGAAAGTTGAAAATTGAAAGCTATCTTTGGCCTTCGATTTTCAACTTTCAACTTTCCCTATACGAACAGTCATGAAAAGATTAATTTTCAACTTTCTACTTTCAACTTTCAACTTTC
>JAISGW010000107.1 GCA_031262895.1 Tannerella sp.
GGTGCCCTGGGTTATGCCGGGCATCCGGAGTTTTTAGGGATGATGCTCGGCATCGTGGCGGTCGACGCCTTTTGCTGTATTCCTTTCGCTTATCTGCGCTACGAGCGGCGGCCTTTCCGCTTCATGGGCATCAAGCTGTTCTCCATTTTCCTGAATATCCTGCTGAACCTTTTCTTCCTGTTGGCCTGCCCTTGGCTGCACGTACATGCTCCGGGCTGGGTGGACTGGTTCTACGTTCCCGGTTACGGGGTGGGTTATGCTTTCGTGGCAAACGTATTCACCAGCGGCGCCACCTTTCTGCTGCTCTTGCCCGACATGCGGCCGGCCTTCCGTTTTCGTCCCGACTTCGGCCTGCTCCGGAAGATGCTTTCCTATTCTTTTCCCATCCTGATTTTAGGCGTCGCGGGCATTTTCAACCAAACGGCCGACAAGATACTCTTCCCCTTTCTGTTTTCCGACAAGACCTATGCGCAGGAGCAATTAGGTATCTACGGTGCTTGCTTCAAAATATCCGTGGTGATGGCTATGTTCACCCAAGCCTTCCGCTATGCGTATGAGCCTTTCGTCTTCGCCCGCAATAAGGCCGACGATAACCGCGGAGCCTACGCCGAGGCCATGAAGTATTTCATCCTTTTCGCGTTGTTCGTCTTCCTCGGGGTGATGTTTTATCTGGACATCCTGCGCCATTTCGTCACGCCGGCCTACTACCCCGGTTTGCGCGTGGTCCCTATCGTGATGTTGGGCCAACTCTTCTTCGGCATTTATTTCAACCTTTCTTTCTGGTACAAGCTGACCGACCAGACGCGCTGGGGCGCCTATTTCTCTTCCATCGGCTGCGTGGCCACGGTGGCCATCATCCTCGCCTTCGCCCCGACTTACGGCTACATGGCCTGCGCTTGGGCTTCTTGCCTCTGCAACGCCCTGATGATGCTGCTTTCCTATTTCTTTGGGAAGAAACGTTTCCCCATTCCTTACGAGTTGAAGGTCATCGGGCTGTACACGTTGCTGGCAGCCGCCTTGTACGCGGCCGGCATGTGCCCGCGAATTGCCTCCGAAGTGCTACGGCTGCTTTGGCGCAGCCTTCTCCTGCTGCTCTTTGCCGCCGCCCTCACCTACGGCTACAGGCGGGCGCGCAGAAAAGAAGCGGCCGTATAAAAAGCGAACAGACCCTTCCTCCCGGAAGAGCCTGCCCTATGAAACAGTGTGTGTCTGTCTTGTGTGTGTAATTATCTAAAATGAAAAGATGCCGTTGTTTTTTTGCTGTCCTTTCGAACACGTTGCAAAGGTAGAGCGCCGGATTCCCAAGAGAGTGACAAATCGTACGAATGTTGCGACAAATCGTACAAATCAAAAATGACAAATCGTACGAATCCGCTCCGGGTCGAAGTTTCGGCTGAAGGCTGTATCTTTGCAGCCGCTAAAAAAGAAGGCATCGCGTAAATGGTTACAATGAAAGAATTGGAGGCGCCCGTCCGCAGTTGGGTCCCCGACTGGCTGGGTTTGGCGGCCATATTCATCATCGTCTTGCCCGTCATGATGCTGAACGGCTCATACACGGGTAGTATGTTGGAAGTTTCCGGCACCTTGGGCACCAATTCGGAAGATATCACGATGGGCTTCTATTCGGCGGCGGTAGGCATGGCCACAGCCTATCCTATCGTGGGCAAGGCCTTGGCCGCCTTTTCCGTCAAGTTCCTGTTGCTTGCCGACTTGGTACTACAATTCTTTTTAAGTTGGGTCTGTGCCCGCTCGCAAAATGCCGATATTCTTATCGTTTGCAGCTTCCTCATCGGCTTCTTGAAAGAGTTCATCATGGTTTGGTTCATCCGCTACTCGAAGAAAATATTCAGCAAGACCAATTCCCGCAGCGAATTTTACGGATATTTTTATCCCATGGTATTTGGCGGCGGACAGTTGTCCATGGTGTTGACGGCGCAATTGGCCTATCATTACAATTGGCGGTACATGTATTACTTCATGATGTTGCTCATTTTGCTGGCCATCCTGCTGGTTATCGTATGTTTTCGCAACAACCGCCCCACGAAGGTGATTCCCCGTGACGAGTTGCACATCCGCGAGATGATTATCATCTCCACCGGACTACTGATGCTGATGTATGTCCTGAACTACGGGAAGATGCTCGACTGGATGGCTTCCACGAGGATATGCATCTACCTGATACTTTCGCCCATGCTGATTGCCCTCTTCATCTGGATACAGCATTATTCCTATAAGCCTTACGTAAACCTGACTCCGCTTTGGCAGCCAAAAACTCTTATCGGCTACCTGTATATGATCATCACCATGTTTTTCTGCACTTCGACGACCTTGTTGAGTAATTACATGAACAGCATCCTAAAGGTTGACAGCACGCATACCTATTCCTTATATATATTCCTGATTCCCGGCTTCGTGGTCGGAGGTTTTATCTGCTTCTGGTGGTTCCGTTGGCAACGTTGGCGCTTCCGTTACCTCGTGGCGGGCGGAATGGCCTGCCTGTCTGCCTATTTCGGCATCCTTTATTTCGGCATTTCGCCTACTTCAACTTACCAGATGCTTTACCTGCCGGTCTTTCTCCGGGGTTTGGGCATGATGATATTGATTATTTCCTTCGCTTTGTTCGCCACGGAAGATTTGAAGCCGAAATATCTCCAGCCGAACGCCTTTTTCTTTATTGTTTTCCGTTCGGCATTGGCACCTGTCATGGCCACCTCCTTTTATAGCAATACGCTCTATCAACTAAGGCAATCTTACCTGTATTCCCTTTCAGAAACCGTCACGGCAGTCGACCCCTTAGCCGCTACGCGCTATAGCCAGTCCTTGCACGCGGCTTTGGCCGGAGGGCACGGTTACAGCGAAGCCGTGCAACTGGCCACGAATTCTCTTTACAATACCTTGCAACAGCAAAGCCTGCTACTTGCCTTAAAGGACATTTTGGGTTATTTGCTGGTCATCTCACTGGTCATCGCCATCATTTCGCGTTTCATCCCCTTCCACAAGACCGTTCGCGTGGTCTTCGCCAAGACCGGCGACGACATGGTTTAAAATCAAGAAGCGGGCTTGTGCGCAACACAAGACCCGCCTCTTTCACGTATAATTAATCAGGGCTTATTGCCATCCGGGATTGTTCGGTGCCAACTGCGGATTCAAGGTCAGCTCGTTTTGCGGGATAGGTTGGAGGTAGTCCCTGCCGAGATTGAACTTGTATCCGTCACTCATGGAAGGATAGTTGGCGTAAGGGTCTATGTAACCGTTGGCGTCGGTCTTCAGCGCAGCCAGACGTTCGTCGAATTTCTCCTGTCGGGAGAAGTCGGTCTCGGCTAAAGGCCCAAGGTCGGCGAATTTGAAGCCGTTCCATTGCGCCAGTTTGGCTCCGACGGGGCGTTTGCCTACGACCAGTTCTCCGGCGGCGGCCCAACGGAAAATATCATCAACCCGGAAGCCTTCGCAGGCCAGCTCTACCTTACGTTCGCGGCGGACGGCTTGGATAAGATAACCCAAATTGGCGAATTCGAAATTCGAGTCCGGGCTGCCTTCCAACTTCATGTCAGCCATGCCGACCCGCCGACGAAGCAGGTTGATGCTTTTGTCCAAGTCTGCCTGTGTCAGTTCGCCCAATTCGGCTTTGGCCTCGGCATAAATCAGCAGTACTTCACCAAAGCGGAAATAAATGAGTGCCTGGGTGCCGGTATCCCCACCGGGAGAGTCGGCATTTTCATAATCATGACCCTTATATATTTGATAACCTGTCGGGCAGGACTCTTCCAAGTCCCAACCGTCGAAAGCCGGCGCCCAGAAATAGGTGACGGGCGAGGAGAGTTTCCATTTATAATGCTTTTCGTCGGGTACCTGAAAGATTTGGCTCAAGCGGGGGTCACGGTCTTTCACCAAGTCCAGCAGGCTGGCGTCGCCGTGGTACAGCGGATTGCCGGCACTGATGGGTGTCCCGTCGATGCATAAGTAAGAGTCGACGAGGTTCTTGGTCAACCCGCGTGCCGAACCGTTGGGCGAATAACGGGTCCAGTTATTGCAAATAACCCCCTGCTGGTAACGACGCCAAAGCAGCACTTCTTTGCTGCCGCTGTAATCATGCTGGATAAACAACTTGGTGTAGCCGTCTTCCTGCCCAACATTGTCCAGGGCGGGGAAACCGTTGGCTTCACCCATGGCCATCAGTTCACTTGCAGCCGAGGCGGCCTTTGCCAGGAAATCCGCACTTTTGTTGACGGGTGCGGCGAACGGTGTTCCGGCATGATACTTTTCCCAGGTTCCCTCATACAAGGCAATGCGGGCTTGCAAGGCCAGGGCCGTTTCTTTGGTGACACGGCCGTTGTAACTGCCGCCGGCCCGGGCAGAGAGGTAACTGACGGCCTGGTCAAGGTCATCCATGATAAAATCGACCACCTCATTACGGGGCGAGCGGGCTGCGAAAAGGATTTCCGAGTCGACCGTTACCGTGGTCTTGGCTATGGGCAGGGCACCGAACTTCTTTAGCATGTCAAAGTAGAAAAGCGAACGGAAGAAGAGCGCTTCGCCCACATAAGGCTTCACAGTTTCAAAGGATGTCTTTTCCTCCACCGCTTTATAATGGTCGAGGAAATAGTTGATGTCGCGCAAGATTTTCCAATCCCAGCCGGTAGCATCGGCATAGGCGAACTGTCCGTTCATACGGGTATTCGGATTGTAACGTATCTCGGTGTCGCTGCCGTTGTCGGCATCGTAGCCATAAATGCCGATGGAACCCCAGCCGTTCTGCTTGCTCAACAAGGCGTCTTCGTTATAGAAATTATTAACGTAAAGACGCAGGTCGTTTTCCGATTGCCAGAACTTGGCGTCGTTGATGTCCGACATGGGCGCCCGGTCCAAGAAACTGTCGTTACAGGCAGGGAGGAGGGTCAAAGTACACAGGCCGAAGCCCAGTGCTACCTTATATATCTTATTCATATACCAATTCTTTTAAAGTGTAACATTGATGCCGAAAGCCCAAGTCCGTTCCAGAGGATACACTTTGGCGGCCGAAGTGACGATTTCCGGGTCGATGATATTCATCAAGCCCGTAAAGGTGGCGAGGTTCTCCACGTTGGCGAAGATGCGGACCTTTTCAAAGCGAATTTTCTGGAGCCA
>JAISGW010000215.1 GCA_031262895.1 Tannerella sp.
TTACTTGCCGTCGGCTTCAGCCGACGGACAAAAGACAAAACCAATCTCCGGGGCTTTAGCCCCCTTGTCGGCCGCGCCTTTGGCTAATTTATAACAGCCCTCCGGGCAATCAAGACGGCCGGGAGAAAGGGTGAAGAGTGAAGAATGGAGATGGCTACGCCCTAATAATTGATAATTGATAATTCATAATTGAATAAAGAAGGTCGTGGAAACGACGTTGCCGTCCTCATCGACGGCGGTCAGGTGATGCTCTCCGGGAGCGGGGTGCAGGGTGATTTTATGGAAGTCGCGCGTTTGGGTCAGGTAATGATTGTCCAAGTGCCAGAAGACCGTCGCATCCGGGTTGGTATGCGCCAGCTCCACGGTCAGGGCGGCCCGACTTCCGTTTAATTGCTTGGGCAGGCGGATGTGAGCGTTCATGGGCGGATAGATAAACTGCATGGGCTTGATGTCGTCTTCCCCGCAGCCGGGCAGGAAGGGTGGCAGGGGGCGGTATTCGGGATGCTGTTGCTTATAATACCATTCCCAGACGGGAGGGAGCACGAACCAGGCCTTTTGCACGGAGGCCCGGCCTCGGGCGCAATGCGCGTAAAGGCGGTATTTCCCGTCGGCCGTGAGGGTGACGAGGTGGTGGAAAGGGCAGGCTTCGGTCTTCAATCCGGCCGGCAGTATCAGCACTGTATCCACGTCCGTGCAAAAGCGGCCTTTCAGGTAGCCGGATTGCCGGCAGACCTCCGCCTCCACGAAGGCGCCCGGCGGCCGTTCGAACCAGGAGGAAGAGGGCAGCAGGTTGAACAGGTCGAACAAAACGGGGCCGGCCGTCTCGGCGCCCACCAATCCGGGACGCCCCTCGCCGGAGGCATTGCCCACCCAGACGCCTATCGCATAACGGGGCGTGACACCCACCGCCCAAGCATCGCGGAAGCCGTAGCTCGTGCCGGTCTTCCAGGCGACGGTTTGCATGGAAGAGATGGACCGCCAGTCGATTTCTTCCGGGCGGTTCAGCTCCTTCAGAGCGTCGAAGGTCTGCCATACAGCGCCGGGCCGGAAAGCGTAGGCGGCGGCCTTCGCCGTGTCGGCGCGCAAAAGGGAGACGGGCCTTTGCGGCAGATGCAGGAGGCTGCGTCCCATCTGGGCGTAAGCGTTGGTAACGTCCCAGAGGTTGGCTTCGGCTCCCCCGAGGATGAGCGACAGCCCGTAGTCGGACGCAGGCCGGTTGATGGTATGAAGCCCGATTTGCCGGAGCAGGTCGCGGAACTTGGGCACCCCGTAGCGTTGCAGCAGGTGGACGGCCGGGACGTTCAGCGAACGGGCCAGCGCCTCAGCGGCAGGCACGGCGCCATCGAAATGCCTGTCGAAGTTTTGCGGGGCAAAGCCGTTGATGTTGACGGGCACATCGGGCAGCAGCATCCCCGGCAGCAGGGAGCCTTCCTGCAGCAGGGCATAATAAAGGAAGGGTTTCAAGATGCTGCCGGTGCTCCGCGGCGCCCGAATGACATCGACCTGGTAACCTTCCTCCTTCCGCTCGTGGTGCACATTGCCGCAATAGGCGATGACCTGGTCGGAAGGAAGGTCCACGACGAGGATACCGAGGTTACGGATGTCGCTTCGTTCGAACATATTGCCCCATCTTTCGGCCAAGGCTTCCACCTGCTGCTGTATGCCCCGGTCGATGGTGGAACGGGAGTACAAGCCCGGCCGTTCACGGTAAAAGCGGTCCACCAGATAGGGGGCGATTTGCGGCAAAGCCTGGGGTTTTGCCGGGAGCGGCTCGGTCAAGGCCAGCCTGTATGTCGACGCGTCGAAGGCCTTATCCTTATACAAGCGCGCCAGCAAGCGGTTGCGTTTGTCCAACAGAGCCGCCCGCCCCTTGGCCGGATGCATCAGGGAAGGGGCGTTGGGCAAGACGGCCAGGAGGGCCGCTTCCGCCCAGGAGAGTTCGTCGGCCGAATGCCCGAAATAACGCCAGGCGGCCGCGTCGAGGCCGACCACATTACCCCCGAAAGGAGCATGGGAAACGTACATGGCAAGGATTTCCTTCTTCGACGCGCGAAATTCCAAGCGGGTGGCCAGCAGGATTTCTATGAGTTTCTCCCGTATCGTACGGGGCTTGTTGCGGGCCAGGCGGATGACCTGCATGCTGAGCGTGCTCCCGCCGCTGACGACACGGCCGGCCCGGAGGTTCTGCCAAAAGGCCCGACACAGGGCAAAAGGGTTGACGCCCCAATGCCGGTAGAACTGCCGGTCCTCGAAGGCGAGGAGGCAACGTTCGACTTTCCGGGGCACCGTATGCCGGGGCGGGAAGCGCCATTGCCCGTCGGCAGCGATGCGGGCGCCCAAGAGCGCACCGTTCCGGTCGGTCACGACGGTGGAACAGGGTGCATGGAAGAGCGGCTTGGGCAGGCAAAAGACGTAGGCCAAGACCAGCGCTGCAAGAACAAGGAGCACGAAGCCCCGGGCCAGGTCTTTTTGCCCTCTCATCGGCTGACGAGGGTGCGCCCCGCACGGGTACGCGCCTGCACCTCCGGGTCGTACATGGCTTCGCAACGGATGGCGGGCAGCACGAAGCTACCGGCGTAGGCGGCTTGCAGACGCAAGGTGAAAGTTTTGGATTCACCACGAAGCAGGTCGAAGTAATCGAGCACCCGGTCGTCGCGTATGTCCTCGTAAGCGGGCGCCGACTTAGCCGAGGGCGCTGCTCCGCCGAAGAGCCGCTCGTTGTAGATTTCCCAACCGGAGGGAACGAGATGCGTAAGCGCCAAGTTCTGATAATCGGAAGTCCCGCTGATGTTCGTGACGGTGACGGTAGCGCGGAAGTCGGTGCCCTGCCGGATGTTGTCGGTCGAAAGGGGCGCACCGTTCATGTCGGTGTATTTCACCACTAAGCGAAGCCCTTCGGCGATGGACGGCAGGGTATCCCTGGCCGGCTTCGTGCGGACGACCAACTCGGCACAGAGCATGCCCTTACCCTTGTTCGTAACGCGGACTTCGCCCGAGGAGGGACTGAGGGGCAGGTTAGTCTCATACACAGCCTTGGCCGATTTCACTTCCCCGGCAGGCTGTCCCTTGCGCGCCCAGTCGAAGTCGAGGGTGCCTGACAGCTCGTCGGCCAATCGTCCCATAGCCATCAGGGCAAAGGCCGTAGACTGCGTATTGAAGGCGTCTTCTTTAGCCAGTTCGTCCGAGACTCTCTTAGCCTGTCGCAAAGCCTCGTCCTTACGGTTCATCAGGACGAGCGTTTCCAATATCATGGCGTCGTCGCGCTCGGAGGAGCCGTACACCCGATTCATGGCAGCATACGGGTCTACCTTGGTCTGCGCTTGAAGCACCAGCTCTCCGGCCGCTTCCGCTTTGCCGGCCAAGGCATAAGCCGCAGCCAGGCGCCAGCGGGCCTGCAGGCAGAGGCCGCCCCCTTCCTTCATGCGGTTCATCGCCCCGTAAGCAGGCGCATTCGCCAAGGCGAGGGTGTACAGGCGAAAAGCCTGCTGCAACTGCGACTGCCAGCGCAGCCAGGAGGCACTGTCGGAAGGCATAAGCCGCCAGTTCTGCGCGGCATTGTTCTGGAAACGCAGCCAACGGGCGAGCACTTCCGGCTGCACGGCATAGCCGTTCTCCTGCGCCAAGGTCAGGAACAGGCCCGCGTAGGAAGTAATCCATTCGTCCGCCACGGCCGCCCCCGGCCAATAGGCGAAGCCCCCATCAGGAAGCTGGCGCCCGTATAGGAGGCGGATGCCCTGTTCTATGCCGGCCTTCATCTTCGCCGTTTCATCCTTGTCCAAGCTTTCGAAGCGGGGAAGGAAAAGCAGGGGCAAGGCTTTTGAAGTCAGTTGCTCCGTACAATCGTAAGGATAAGCCTCCAGGAAACTGAGGCGGCGGCTCAGGTCTACCGGAGGGATACGATAGACGGACAGCCGGATGCTGCTTTCGGACGGATGCGCCGCGCCTGCCAGGAAATACGGCAGCACGGCACTTTTCCCGGGGTCTATCCATTGACTTTGACGGAGGCTGACCGCAGGATTGGGGTTGCGCACTTCTATCTCCACCGTCTCGTAGGTATGCTGCCCGTTGCCATCGGCCGTGAAGCGTATTTCAGCTTTGCCCGTTTGTGCGCCGGTACGCAGCTTGAAGAAGCAGAGCTTGTCGGAAGGCTTGTCGAAAGTCAGCGACTGCTGCCGCTGGCCGAGTATCTGCAGGCCGGAGCCGCTAACTTCAATCTTCACCTGCGCCTCCTTTACCTCTTTTTCCATGGCGAAGACATTGACCGGGACGTCAACCTCCTCGCCGGTGCTGAGCACGCGCGGCAGGGTACTGAGCAACATCAGGGGCGTACGTACCTGGACGGTCTTCTCCGCGTTCCCGTAGGCGCCGTCTTGTCCGGCCACTACCATCACGCGGACGGAACCTACATACATCGGCAAGCGCAGGGTGTGACTCTGCCTTTGCCCCTTAGGCAGGTAGAAGGGGCCGATGAACTTGACGACAGGCTGGAAACGGTTCGCTTTCTGGTCGGCCGGCTTCAGGCTGGCGTCGCCACCGATGCTGAAGAGGGCGCTCATTTGTCCGGCCGAGGCGCCCAATACCTGGTCGTACATATCCCAGGTACGGATGCCGAGGGCTTCGCGCGCATAAAATTCATTCCAGGGGTCCGGCGTCTTGAAGCCGGTCAAGTCAAGCAATCCGTCGTCTACAATCGCCAGGGTGTAGGTCATGGCCTTGCCGTCCTTCTCGCTCACGCTGACCTTGAAATCGGTCTTCGGGCGCAGGACTTCCGGCAGGCTGATTTGCGGGTGCAGGAGGGTGTTCTTGTCGGTCACGAAGACGGGTTCGATGCCATACATGCGGATGGGCAGGTCGTTGGCCGTTTGCGCATGAGGCTGCAGGAGGATGACATGCAGATAGACATTGGGCGCCATATCGGGCGTCACCTTGAAACTGTATTTCGTAGCGTCCTTATCGGACATCTTTATCCATTCCCGGCTCAGCACCTTCGAGCCGTTCTCTATGGCCACCAAAGCCCGCCCGCCGGCTGCGGCAGGAAGGATGGCCGTGGCCGTTTCGCCTATCCCGTAAGAAGCCTTGTCGAGCGAGAAGGTCAGCATCTTCAAGCCATCGGGATTGCCCCGGTTCGAACGGCCGCGCCATTCCGGCCAATCCACATAGACGGTGCCACCGGTGGCATGGCCGCCCTGCTCGTCTTTCACGTAAACGAAGTACTGCCCCCAATCGGGATAGTTGACGCGGAAGTTAAACGAGGCCTTCCCCTCCACCGTGTGCAGGCGGCCCGATGCGACGGGGGTAATGGACTGGTTGTTGACATAAGTCGCCAACTGGGAGGGATCGTCGCTATTCTCCCACCACCAACTCCAGTCGAGACGGTAAATCTTATAACTCAGGTCGGAGCAGTCGACGGGCTGTCCCTTGCTGTCGACGGTGACGATGTCGAAGCGGTGGTTTTCGTCCGTCTCGATATACTTCCCTTGCGGGATGTTCAGGTTGATGCCCACATAAGCGCTGTAAGGCGAATAGGGAATGGTTTGCGTGTAGAAGCTGGCCTCGCCGCCCGGTTCGAACACGCGGGTGGTGAAGGTGGCGTTCAACATGCCCGGCGTATTGGTGGTGGCGGGCAGCTTGAGCGGGAATATAGTCTTACCCTCCGCATCTAAGCGGCCGTTAAAGACTTCGCTCTTGACGGTAGTGAAGTCGGTCGCCGGGTTGTTAAACACGTATTGGCTGTAATTTTTGAACTGTGTCCGCACGGTCGACAAGGACAAGTCCACGGTAGCCTTCAATTGGGAGGCCGTGGCGCCGGTCAGCCAGGCCGACGAAAGCGGTATGTTCAGTTTGTCGCCGCTTTGCAATAAAGCAGGCAAATCCAGATTTATCTTCAACCGATTAGGCCGGATGGTCTCGATGCGGAAACTCTTGTGAAAAGCGGTACCCCCTACCTTTATATAAGCGTTCCAGAGGCCGGTCGGGTCGGCAGGCTGCGTAGGCAAGTCGAAGCGGTAGAAACCGTTCAGCCCGTGGGTGGCGATGGTCTTGCTGTAAAATTGCCCTTGCGGGTTATAAAACTCCAGGGTCACGGGATGGGTATCGGGAATCCTCCGCTCGCGGTCCTCGAGGATGAAGCCCACATGCAAGGTGTCGCCCGGACGCCACACGCCCCTTTCGCCGTAAACGAAGCCTTTCAAACCATTTTCCACCGTCTTGCCGCCCACGTCGAAACGGCTGGTCGATTGTTCCTCACCATCCACCACGCGGACGTAAGCCTTTTGGCCTTTGGATGCGGCCACGACGAGGAAGGGCTGGCCCGAAGGCTGGATTTCCGCCCAGCCATTGCCGTCGGTCTTCGCCTTTCCGATAACCTGCAATTGGAAATTGTAAACGGTGATTGTCGCACCCTCCACCGGATTCGTGTCGAGGAGATTGTTCACGGCCACCCATAAGTGATGCAGCGAGTTTTGCTTCACAAGCAGCCCCAAGTCGGAGGCGAACACATTGCAGGCAGCCACCCGATCGGTATTCATATAATAAGAAGGCTTGCAGGGGTCGTTACGTTCATCCCAATTATACTGGCGCCAGTCCATGTTCACGGTACCGTTATAATCGAAATAGACGGCGGGGGTGTCCCAGTCGGCTTCCGTTTCGGCGGCAGGTTGGCCGTCTTCAATTTTTTTCATGCCGGCCTGCTGTTCGGCCAAAGCCGGTGCCGGATGAGACGTCCCATTGCAGGGATAAGCAGAATAGGCTTGCCGGAAAGAAAAGACCAAGCGATAAATGGCGCCCGGTTCCTGATGGATAAGTCCGGAGAGGTCGACGGAATAGTTTTCCCATTGATGAATGTCCTTGGAAGCGTCCTTGTCTAACCAAAGCGTTTTTTGGTAAACCAAGCGGCCGGCACGGCGCAGCTCATCGGCCGTTGATAGGGTATTGCTTTGGAGAAAACTCAAAATATTGCTTTCATAAATACGGATGACACTCAAATCCACGGCATAGAGGTTGACGGCCTGAAATGGGAGCCGCAAATCCTTGGAATCAGGAAGAATGGCCGCATTGACTTTCAGCCTTACCTGAGGCTTCAGGTTTTGCTCGCTGAAGGCGAAGTCGCGCCCTTCCGTCAGCGGCAGTTCCCGACTGTTGCGGATGCCCGGATGTATCTTCAGCTTCAGCTCTTTGGCGTCTTTAGCCTCGAAATAGGCGAACACCTTGTTTCCCCTGACCTGAGTGACGAAATCTTTGACTTGCGGTATTTCCAGCAAGCCGTTGAGGTCTTGCGTGGAGGAAAGCGGGTCGGAGAAGACGATTTCGAGGCCGTTTTCCGGTTGTTCTACACGTTCGGCCGAGAGGCAGCGGAAACTGTCTTTGGCCGGAATCAGTACCTCCTGCTTCCATTGGCGCCGGATATGCAGCGGGCTACCGTCGGCCGCTATCTTCAAATAGAAATCCTTGTCTTTTCGGGTAATTCCCCCGATGCTGAAGGGAAAGCAGGTCGAATCGGCTGTCGGCAGCCAGTTGACCGGATATTTGTTGCCGGCCTCGGCGCGGGCCGTGAGCCGCAGCTTCGCCGCCTCCTCACGTCCGAGGCGGTCGCTGAAACGCAGTTCGCCGCTTATGTAGGCCGTCCCCGGCGCGTCGGCTTCCACGGACAGCGGAGAGAGGTGCAGGGCAAAGTCGCGTTCCTGCACCCGAAACGAGAAATGAAACTCCCGCAGCTTCTTCTCCGTCTTTACGAAGTCACCCAGACGGAAAGTGGCCTCATACACGGCCCCGGGCTTCAGGGCATCCTCCGCAGGCCGAAATTCCAGCGTGTGGTTGTCCGTCCAAAAAGTAGCCCCCTTCAAGGAAGGCGAAAAATGGAAAGGATTATCTTTCAAGGCTTCATTCAGCACGACCGTCTGTTGGTCTTGCATCAACTCCACACGGATGGCGGAACTTTGCGAAATAATACCTCCCGTGTAGGCGCTGATATAGGGCGCATATACAGCGGAAGGAAGGCCCTTCCCTTTGCTGTTGCAGGAGCAGAGGGCAATCCCCAAAAACAGGAAGAGCCAAGCGTTGCGATTTGTTTTCATTCGTTTCATAATCCCAGTGTCGGATAATACCGCAAATGTAAAGCATTTATGCCGATGCGCGGCGAAAGGCGGTTTGGAGAAAACGAAAAAAGGACGTACTTTTGGAGCCGATTTGCTCGAATGGTGGAATCGGTAGACACGAAAGACTTAAAATCTTTTGACCATTGCGGTCGTGCGGGTTCAAGTCCCGCTTCGAGTACGAAAAACGCCATCTCCTTCCTGCCTGCTTCAACGGGGCTTTTTAGGCGCCGTCCGGTCGTAAAGATAAAGGCAGGCAACCACAAGCAATCCTATCAACAAAAGAATAAGCCAAAGGCGTGAGGGGTCGTAAGTATCCCACAAGACCCGGGTCAAGGCCTTCGGCGTCAATCCGGCCTGCCGTGCCGCCTCCTCAAAATAGGCGTTCGAGGAAAGGCCGTCGGCTATGTGCAGGCCTTTGGCGGCCACGAAGGCATGGGTGAAGCTCACCTTGTCGGAGAGCTGTTGGTAAAGGCCGCCGGAGATATAGGAGGCAATGAAACTGCCCAGACAAACGGGGATGAAGGAATAGCCCATGTACAAGGCCTTCTTGTCGGCGGGTGCGATGCGCCCGATGTACTCTGAAATCTTGGGCGAGGCGGCCATCTCGCCAAGGCTGAATATCAGCAGCGCCAGCAAAGTGTACTGCACCTCGTGAAAAGCCAGGCTCAGCGCCATGCCGATGGAGCAGACCAGGATGCCCGCCATCATGGAACGCAAGGGCTTCAGGCGCATTACTATGGAAGAGACCACGACTTGGAAAAAGATGATGTACAGGGCATCAAAGTTGGTAATGAATTCCGCGTCCATAACGCCGGGACTCGGGCTGTAGTTGTTGCTGAAGAAAGGCAGGAAACGATGCAGGAAATCGTAAAGCGACTGCGTGTCCACCCATTGGGTGATGAAAACCGGCAAAGTGAAGAAAAGCTGGTAATACATGGCCCAAAAGCCGCCTACTATTAATAAGAAGAGGAGGAAGCGGCCGTCTTTGAGGATGCTCCCCATGTTGCGGAAAACAGAAGCGAAAGATTTCCCCAGCGGCTCGGTCTTGAGAGCCGGCTTCTCGCGCCCGGGTTCCTTATAAAAAGGAAGCAGCAACAGGTTCAGGGCAATAAAGACCGCCGATACATAGAACACCAGGCGCGGCGAACCCTTGAAAAGCAAGGTGACCAGCGGACCGAAAAAGGCGCCCACGTTCACCATCATATAAAACAAGCCGAAGCCGATGGATGAGGTCTCCTCGTCTGTCGCCTTGGCTACTGTGGCCTGCACGATGGGCTTGAACAAGGCCGCCCCCAAGGCCAAGTAAAGGAATATCAGGAAGACCGCCCCGAAAGAAGAACATTCCGGCATCAGCAAGAAGGCGGATATATAAATAAGGAAAGCCAACAGCAACATGCGCCGGTAGCCGTAGCGGTCGGCCATGGCCCCCGTCAACACGGGCAAGAAATAAAGTATGCCCGTGCCCACGCCCATCAGCAGTCCCTTCTCGCTTTGCGAGAACTCCAAGCCGCCCTGGTCGGAAGAGCCGGTCAGATAGTTGGCAAACAACATATAAAAACCATACCACGCCCAGCGCTCAAACAGCTCAAGCGTGTTTCCCACCCAGAACGTACGGGGCAGCTTGCGAAAAACATTCGTCATCTTTGCACACATTTGCGGTTAGTTTCGGCAAATGTAGGGCGTATGACGCAAAAAAACGAAATCTAATGAAGAAAAAAGCCCTGAAAATTTGCAGCGAAACAAAAAAGACCTATCTTTGCAACGCCTTAGAGAAATCAAGGGCACCTCTCCTCGAGAGAAGGGCGTTTAGCTCAGCTGGTTCAGAGCGTCTGCCCTACAAGCAGAGGGTCGGCGGTTCGAATCCGTCAACGCCCACAAGAAAATACGCAGTCACGATAATTCGCGGCTGCTTATTTTTTTGTGCCGCTGCTATTCGCAACTTTCAATTTTTCAACTTTCAACGGGGGTTCCATAGTTTTTTTCCTGTTTCGTCACCAGCCGTAAGCCGGTGTTTCACAGCGTGATGGCAGTGACCAAGGCTTTCGTCACCAGCCTGTTTCGGGCGGTTTTGGCCGCCATCCTTCCCGGCCGCAAAAAAGCAGGGAGTTTGCGTGAAAACATGGAACTTTTAGCGACCAAAAGTCCTATATTTTTCCGAAAATCTGGAACTTATTTTTGAAAGCTTCGGACTTTATTGAAGCGACATAAGGTTTCGTGGCCGCAAGACCTTGTCCCGTCGCCGCGAGACGTTGAGATTTCGCCGCGAGACGTTGAGATTTCACCACGAGACGTTGAGATTTCACCACGAGACGTTGAGATTTCACCACGAGACGTTGATTCGTCGCCGGCATTTCAAATCATCGGTAGCCGTTCGCACCGAAGGCCTGGGACAAGTGCGGTGACGAAACCTTCTGTCATATATAAACATCTGAATATGAATACGTATGACGAAGTGATACAAGCATGAAAAAACTTTTTTTGTCCACGCTTGCTTTCTTTCGTCAAGCAAAACCAGGGAAAGGAAGGCCACGCCCAACTGCACTCTCCACTCTTCACTCTCCACTCTCCACTCTTTTATTATCTTTGTCCCTCATCTTAAACGAATAAATAGAAACGCTATGGTTAAATATTTGGACCCGAAGAACGACCTGACGTTCAAGAAAATTTTCGGCGAGCACAAGCACCTTTGCATGAGCCTGCTCAACAGCCT
>JAISGW010000221.1 GCA_031262895.1 Tannerella sp.
TGGCCGGAGAAAAGGCCTGGAACGAAGCGGTGGGGAAGATTCGCGTGGAAGGCGGCAGCTATAACGACAAGGCCGTGTTCTACACCTCCCTCTACCGCTATTACGAACGGCCCATCTGCATCTCCGAAGACGGACGCTACTTCAGTGGCTTCGACGGCAAGGTGCACGAGGACGGGGGACATCCCTTCTACACCGACGACTGGAGCTGGGACACCTACCGGGCCGCCCATCCCCTGCGCGTCCTCCTCGACTCCACGATGGAAAACAATATCATCCGCTCCTATATCCGCATGGCCGAACAGGCAGGTACCGACTGGATACCGACCTTCCCCGAAGTGGCGGGCGACAGCCGTTCGATGAACTCTACGCACAGCGTAGCCATCATCGCCGACGCCTGGGGCAAGGGATTACGCGGCTTCGACCTGCAACGCGCCTACCAAGCCTGCCGCAAAGGCATGGAGGAACGTTCGCTGCTTCCCTGGAGCAACGAACCTGCGGGCGTGCTGGATTCCTTCTACCGCCAGCACGGCTACTATCCCGCCCTGAAGCCGGGTGAAAAGGAAAGCGTGAAGGGCGTGAACGCCTGGGAGAAACGGCAGCCCGTAGCCGTCACCCTCGGCACTTCCTATGACAGCTGGTGCCTCTCGCTCATCGCCCGCGCGGCCGGCGACAAGGCGACGGCCGACAAATACCTGCGCCACTCATACAACTACCGGAACCTCTTCAATCCCGCCACCGGTTTCTTCCATCCCAAAGATGCCGACGGCAAGTTTATCGAACCCTTCGACTACCGCATCTCCGGCGGACCGGGAGCGCGCGACTACTACGACGAGAACAACGGCTACATCTACCGCTGGGACGTGCAGCATAACATTGCCGACCTCATCCGCCTCAACGGCGGGCCGGAAGCTTTCACCCGGGCGCTCGATCAAATGTTCAACACCCCTTACGGCATGTCGCGCTGGTCCTTCTACAATATCCTGCCCGACCAGACAGGTAATGTGGGCATGTTCTCCATGGCCAACGAACCGGCCTTCCACATTCCTTACCTTTATAATTACGCGGGCAAACCCTGGATGACGCAGAAGCGCATCCGCAAACTGCTGCGCGAATGGTATCGCAACGACCTGATGGGCATCCCCGGCGACGAAGACGGTGGCGGCATGTCGGCCTTCGTTGTCTTCAGCATGATGGGATTCTACCCCGTCACACCCGGCTCGCCCACCTACAATATCGGCAGCCCCGTATTCAAGAAAGTGGAAATCAAACTGGCCGGAGGGAAGACCTTCGAAATCCTTGCCGAAGGGGCTTCCGAAGCAAACAAGTACATCCAGTCGGCCATGCTCAACGGCGGGCAGCTCGACCGCTGCTGGTTCCGCCAGTCGGACCTCTTCAACGGTGGGAACATGGATTTGAAGCAGGGCGGCATCTTGAAACTGCGGATGGGGCCGAAGGCAAACCGTCAATGGGGCGTCAACGAACCCCCTCCCTCGGTCGAAACAGCCGATATCGAGTAAGCCGGCGCGGAACGGCCTGCTTCAGCTTTAATACAGAAAGCCGAAAAGCCAGAGCGGGATAAGCCTGTCACGGCCCAGGTCCATGCGGTCGACGGCATAAAACAGGGAAGCATTGCCCTTTTCGGCCGGGGGGTTCCCCAACACGCAGAAGTCGTAGGCCCCGTCTACGCGGAACTGGGCGCCGTGCAGGCCGAGGTTCAACTTATGCCCCTTGTGCAGCATGTTATAGAAGAAGGTCTCGCGCAGGGCCTGCTCGTCGGGCTTGCCCGGGCGGATAGGATACATCAGGTTGGTGTTGTTCATGTACACCTTGGCCGGCTTCTTCGGGAAAGTCTCCCCTTCGCGGTAAAGCAGGTTGGTCAGCCGCGCGTCGGTGAGGTATTTGATGTAATTCATCACCGTGGCGCGGCTGGTTTCTATGTCCTTGCTCAACTGGCTGACGTTGGGCGCCGAGGGCGGCTGCGTGGCTAAGATGTAAAGCAACCTGCGCAGCTTGGGCAGGTAGCGCTGCTCGATTTGCTTGATGTAAAGGACGTCGACCTCAAGCATCATGTTCATCGTCTTGAGGAGGTTTTCCGAGAAATTCCTTTTCTCCAAATAGAAGGGATAATAGCCGTGGTGGAGATAGCTGCGAAAATAGTTGGCCGGCGAGAGCTGCTCCTCTACCTGGCGGGCGATGTCGGCGTGGTGGTCGAGCAGCGTGTCCAATTCGTAGACGGGGAAGTTCGTCCCGGCCGTCAGGTTCAGGTATTCGCGGAAGGAGAAGCCGCGCAGGTTGTACGACACGACCCGGTCGTTGAGGTCGGGGTTCTCCTCTGTCAGGCGCATGACCGAGGAGCCGGTGAAGATGATTTTCAAATCCGGCAGCCGGTCGTAGCAGGCGCGCAGTTCCTTGGACCAGTCGGGATATTTGAAGACCTGGTCGAGGAGCAGCACCTTGCCGCCCTGGTCGCGGAACTCGCGGGCGAAGTCGAGGATGCTGCGTTCGGTGAAATAGAACTGGTTGAGGTTCATGTACAGGCATTCGCGGTTGCCCGCTCCGAAACGTTCCTTGGCGTAAGCCAGGAGGAAGGTGGTTTTGCCCACGCCCCGGGAGCCTTTGATGCCTATCAGGCGGTCGTCCCAGTTGATTTCATCCATCAGGATACGGCGTACGGGCACTTCGAGATGCTCCAGCAGATAGTCGTGTGTGCGGTAAAAAGATTCCATTAATCGATGAAGCGTTGGTTTAGGCCGTCGTAAGCGTCTATGCGGCGGTCACGCAGGAAAGGCCACCAGCGGCGCACCTGTTCGGTGCGTCCGAGCTTGATGTCCAGACAGGCGATGCCATTGTCGGCCTCGCCGAGGCGGAAGAGGAGGTCGCCCTGCTGCCCGGCCACGAAGCTGTTGCCCCAGAATTGGATGCCCGGGGTGGCGCCGGAGGGGTCGGCCTCGTAGCCGCAACGGTTGACTGTGACGACGGGCAGGCTGTTGGCCACGGCATGGCCGCACTGCACGGTCACCCAGGCATGCAGTTGCCGCATCTGCTCCTCGGGCGTGTCGGCGGTAGAGCGGCCGATGGCGGTCGGGTAAATCAGCAGCTCCGCGCCGCGGAGCGCCATCAGGCGGGCGGCTTCGGGAAACCACTGGTCCCAGCAGACCATCACGCCCAGCCGTCCGACGGAGGTCTGTATGGGATGGAAGCCCAGGTCGCCGGGCGTGAAGTAGAATTTCTCGTAATAGGCCGGGTCGTCGGGAATATGCATCTTGCGGTAGAGGCCGGCGATGCTGCCGTCGGCCTCGATGACGACGGCCGTATTATGGTAGACGCCCGGGGCGCGCCGCTCGAACAGCGAAAGCACCAGCACCAAGCCGTATTGCTTGGCCAGGGTGCCGAACTCCTCCGTCGAAGGCCCCGGCACAGGCTCGGCCAGGCGGAAGTTTTCCACGTCTTCCGTCTGGCAGAAATAAAGGCCGTTGTGCAGCTCGGGCAGTACTACGAGCTGCGCGCCCTCGGTGGCCAAGCGGGCGATGCCCTTCTTTAAGCGGGCCACGTTAGCCGCCCTGTCGGCGGTAAACGCTTGTTGTATGAGACCAACTTTCATGGTCAATTATTAATTATCAATTATCAATTATTATCCAAGTCACCTGGCTTAATGGCTTTGCACCGATGTAACGCGACTTTGTCACCTGGCTTAATGGCTACGCCTAATTTTCAACTTTCAACTCCTCACAGGATGAACCCTTCGGGATATTGCATGGTGACGCAGTGGAGAGAGCCGTGCTGCCGGATGAGGGTGCGGCAGTTCACACCCGTGACCTCCCTTCCGGGAAAGGCCTCCTTCAGGATGGAGAGGGCTGCCTCGTCTTGCGGAACGCCGTAGGTGGGAACCAGCACGGCGCCGTTGAGGATAAGAAAATTGGCATAGCTGGCCGGCAGCCGGTAGCCCTGCTCGTCGTGCACGGCCGCGGGCAGAGGCAGGGCGAACAAGCGGTAAGGCTGCCCGTCCTTACGGGTGAAGCCCTGCAGTTGGCGCTCCATTGCCTGGAGCTGGTCGAAATGCGGGTCGTCGCGCTCCTCGCATTTCACGTAGGCGATGCTGTCTTCATTGCAGAAGCGGGCCAGCATATCGACGTGGCTGTTGGTGTCGTCACCCATCAGGAAGCCATGTTCCAACCAGAGCACGCGGTCGATGCCAAGCATCTCTTTAAGATGGAATTCGATTTGCTCGCGGCTGAGGTAGTCGTTGCGGTTGACGGCGGTCAGGCATTCCTCGGTGGTGAGCAGGGTGCCCTGCCCGTCGGTGTCGATGCTGCCTCCCTCAAGCACGAAGGGCGGCAGGCTGAGGCCATCGATTTCGGGGGCGAAGGCGTCGGAGCGCAGCAGCTGGCGGGTAATCAGGTTGTCGTAATTGGCCGGATACTTCAAACCCCAGCCGTTGAACACGAAGTCGAGCACCAAGGGCTTCCCGTCCTCGTAAACGGAAATGCCGCCATGGTCACGCGCCCAGGTGTCGTTGGTGGGCATGTTGCGGAAGCGGATGCGGCTGAAGTCGGTGCCCTCGCCGAACTGCTTGCGCACGACTTCCTCGTCGGGAGCCACAATCAGCAGCAGCTCGTGCTTGATGATTTCCCTGGCGATGCGCAGGAAGCAATCCACGGCCTCGTCAAGTTGCGGCGCCCAGTCCGTATCCTCGTGCGGCCAGGTGAGCTGTATCCCGCTTTGGGGCGCCCACTCGGCCGGAAAAAGAATTTTGCTCATGAATCTCTTGTTTTTGTGGGTCAAAGGTAGGGATTTATCCCTTACCTTTGATGCACGAAAGGAAAGAGCATGAAAATCGTACCATTATACACGCATTTCCAGGGTAAAAGAAGAACGGACATCCCGGTAGACCTGACGGGATTGGATTACCTGCATCCTTATATCCCGGGCACCTCCGCCCACAAGCTGGCGCACTACGACATCACCTTCGTCACGGGCGGCGGGGGCTTCCTCACTGTCGGGAAGCGTACGCAGCGGCTCGCCGCCGGCGACGTGGCCTTCACGCGTCCCGGCGAGACCCGCTTCTGGGGCAAGGACCGCCCGGAAGGCAGCGCCCTGCTTTTCGAGGGCGACTTCGCCGGGGCGCTGTTCAACGAGGAGGGCTACGCGGACAGGCAGCCCTTCTTCAAGCCCGGCCGCCTCACGGCCAAGCTGCATCTGGAGGAAGCCTCCTTCGCGCAGGCATGCTCCCTGCTGGGGAACCTGTCCCGTCTTTTGGACGGGACGCCCGAACGGGCCGCCCTGCGCGCCTGCCTCGGCGACCTCTTCGCCCTCTTGAAGGAAGCTTATACGACCGGGCCGGAACCCGAAGAAGCAAGGGCAGCGGAGGGCACGCAGGCTTACCCTTACGTGGACGAGTTTCTCCGCATGGCCGCCGCCGATTTCCGCCGCCAACATGCCACGCCCTATTACGCCGAACACCTCGGCATCACGTCCGATTACCTGAACGAGCAGATGAAGGCGGTCGTCGGGCTGAGCAGCAAGCAGTACCTCCTGAACCGGCTCTTCCTCGAAGCCTGCCGCCTGTTGAAAGGCGGCACGACCTCCGTCGCCGACATTGCCGACCACCTGCATTTCGAGAGCCTCTCCTATTTCGTCCGCTTCTTCCGCAACCAAAGCGGCCTCAGCCCCCGGGAATATCGCGAAAGTTGAAAGTTGAAAGTTTGGCGAAGCCGTCTCCACCTACCCTTCACTCTTCATCCTTTCTTCCAGAGGTCTTGAAACCGCTTTACACGCATGTAACGGCACTTCCAGAGGTCTTGAAACCGCGTTACACGTATGTAATGACATTTCAAGAGGTCTTGATTCAATGTTTTCAATTACTTTTGTGCTCGAAGAACATTTGATTACTTTTATATATACACAAATTCACCGCATCATGAAAAAGATTATGTTCCTATTGGGAGGCTTGGTACTCCTTTCCTGTTCCAACAACGATGAGCCTACGATCAAAACACGGCAGGACGTTCCCCTGACCAAGGCGGAAGAGCAGGTGGTGGATGGAAACAACGCCTTTGCCTTCAAACTCTTCAACATGGTCGTCCAAAATGACCAGGCGAATCCCAATGTTTTTCTGTCCCCCTTTAGCGCCGAGGTGGCGCTCGCCATGCTTGACAACGGGGCAGGCGGAGTTTCCCGCTCGGAGATACAAGCGGCTTTGGGTTATGCTTCCACCGACGACATGAATACCTGCTTCCAAAAGATACTGGCTGCCATGAAGGACATAGATACGGAAGTCACCTTCGAAACCGCCAATTCCATTTGGATTAAAAACAACTTTCCCGTATTGCAGCCCTTCATAGATACGAACAAGAGCTATTACGGCGCGGAGGTGCAGAATGCGGATTTTTCGGATCCGCAAACCTTGTCGAACATCAACCAATGGTGCTCCCAACAAACGGCGGGCAAAATCCCAAGCATCTTGGATAATATCAATCCGGACGATGTCATTTACCTGATAAATGCCCTTTATTTCAAGGGCGACTGGACCAGCAAGTTCGACCAGGCCAAAACGACAACGAAAGCCTTCCACAATGAAGATGGAACAAGCTCGCAAGTAGACATGATGGCGCAGACGCACGATTTCGCTTACGGGGAAAACGAACAGGCACAGTTTGTGGAACTGCCTTACGGCAATGGGGCATTCAGCATGGTCGTCATCCTCCCGAAAGAAGGGCAGAGCCTTTCGTCGGTCGAAGGCACCTTAGACGCGGAGCAATGGGGCGAGATGCAGAACGCCATGAGCAATGGCGAAGTGAACGTCCAATTCCCGCGCTTCCAAATGGAATATGAACGGACGCTCAACGATGATTTGGATGCCTTGGGCCTGCACTCCATCTTTTCCCCCGAAACGGCCGATTTCTCCAACCTCAGTGCAAAAGCCCGTTCCGAAACCTCCGACATCAACAATCAGGTATATGTTTCCATGGTGAAGCAAAAGACCTATATCAAGGTCGACGAGAACGGTACGGAAGCCGCAGCCGCAACAGTTGTTGGAGGAACAGGAGCCACTGCCGCCCCGCCGAAAACGTTTTACGTGGACCGCCCCTTCCTGTATCTCATCAAGGAAAAGAGTACGGGCACGATATTCTTTATCGGTGCGGTACGGCAATTATAAGATGAGCTGCATTATAAAATGAAAAAGCATCTCCGGCATTTCACCGGGGATGCTTTTTCATTAGGAGAGACCCCTGTTTAGCGTAGGGGAATTTCCTGGCGGTCGGCCGTCCAACTGTCGACAACGATTTGCACCTCCGAGAGGGGCCGGTCGGCGGGGAAGTCCAAGTGCACCGTTTCCTTGTCGTGCGGCATCAGGGTGATGTAATTGTCCGAATAATGGACGGGCAGGATGCGCTTGCCCGTTTTCCGGTCGAACACCTTGATGCGGTTGAAGAAGGAAATCTGCGGCCCGGCCTCGAGGCTGACAGTTCCTTTATAGAAGTCGCCCACCTTTTGCAGCGAGGCTTGCAGCTGCGGTACCGTGCGGGGCAAGGAGTTGAGGCCGGTGTAATCATCCGTCTTCGTACTCAGCCAGTAGATATTGTTGCTTATCGGCTTCCCTTTTTCTTCCAAGGATAGTTTGAGGAAGTAAATGCCTTCCACGCCTTCGGGCGAGGGCACGGGGAAGAGTTCCTTCACCTGGTTGCCCGGCATGTTCAGTTCAGCCGACTGCGTCCAGGCCACCGTACCGTCGGCGCGGAACAGCCGGGCCGTCACTTTCAAGGCATGGTTTTCCAAGGCAGAGTTGAGCACCTCCACCCGCTTGTCGGCCAGGTTGTAGAAAGGATGCAAGGGCGCGCAACCCTTCATGGTGCCGTAAAGGCAGGCGTTCACGTCGAGGAACCAGTCGTACATCTGCCCGCGCAGGGCCGTCCAGGGGTTCTGCGTCTTCCAGATAAGGATGCCGTTGTACCAATCCCACATCTTGGCGGCGCGACCTTCCATGAAACTGCGGTATTGGTTGTAATTGACGGCTTGCGCGTATTTGCAGAAGTCCTCGATGTCGGCCGGTTTGCCGTAACGTTCGATGAAATTGCCATAGGGAAGGTACTTATGGTAGGTCCAGGCCTCCTGCACGCGACGCCCGTGGGGGAGAAACTTCAGCTCTTCGGGCGTAAAGATGGCGCGCATGCTTTCCACTTCGGGAATGCCTACGGAGCCGGATTCGGGGTTAAAGGGGATGGAACGGTGGGTGAAGAACCATTCCGGCTCCTGTATCCCGTAAGGGCCGTCGGCAGGGCCTTCCTTGGGACTGAAGGAGAAGAGCGTGTCGGTGGAGTAATGGATGAAGAGGCGATTAGGGCCCAGCTTGGGGAAGACCTCGTGCGAAAGGGTGGAGTCGATGTCCTTAGCCAACGGCCATTCGTTCGCCCCGCACCAGAGGCAGAGGCTGGGATGGTTGCGAATCATTTGCACCTGGTCTTCCACCGAGCGGAGGAAGAGGCTGTGGTTGTCGGGATATTCCCGGCGGCGTTCGCGCGAGTCAAGCTTCATGGGGTCTTGCCAGGCGCCGTTGCAGTCGCCGCTGCCCCAGAGGTCTTGGAAGACGAGGATACCGTATTCGTCGCAGGCGTCATAAAAGGCGGGACGTTCCAGCAGGGCGCCTCCCCAGACGCGTATCATGCGCAGGTTCATCTCGGCGTGGAAGCGGATTTCG
>JAISGW010000228.1 GCA_031262895.1 Tannerella sp.
ACATTCATCAACTTATCCAACTCTTCCCGCGTCAAGGTCTTATGGGTTGCTGTTGACTTATCCGACTTGAAGCTAAGGAAAGGATTCTGTTTTATAATGCCCTCACGCACCGCAAGGCGAACGGCTTTATTCAGAAAGATAAGCGGTTTGGCGGCACTGTTGGGTTTGAGCTTGCGCTGCACCCGCATGTGGAAATTGAAATCTTCGATAAATGAATAGGTAAGTGAACGAAAGGAGACATCTTCCACTTGGTACTTCTCATGCACAAAACGTTCCAACTCGGTGTATGATGATAATTCCAACCGATATGTGGCAGGCTTTCTATCCACACCTACACGTAAAGCGTACTTCTCGTTCATCTGCCTGCAATAGGCTAAGAGAAGTTCATTCTCACCGGCATTCCCTTGAATGGCGTTCTTCACCTCTTCGGCTTTGACGATCTTTTGGCGGGAAGTCAGTTCGGCATAGCGGGTATGAATCAGCATATTCACTTTTTCAATCTGTCGATTGCACTCCGTGGCAGCTTTGCTTTTGCCTTTCATTCGTCCTGCTTTTGTGCCCCAAAGCACTGCGTCAGCATCCACTTTCAGGCTGAATTGTGCCACTGAGCTGCCAATGGTGATACGCCCCATGACAGGACATTGCCCGTTTGCTTTCGATTGGTTCCTCTTCAAATAGTAGAGGACTTTCAATTCTGTTTCTTTACTCATAATCGCTCTGTTTTGAGGTTTGTAATATTACCTAATACAGAGCTACTTGAAGTTACGCAAGATGCTGATGAACGAGGCAAAAGAAACAAGGCGCAAGACAATCGGCATCAATCAGCAGCATTTTGCCCTTTTGCCTTTTGAATCACCGTTTAAACGCTGTTCAAGTGCCGTCTGAAACATGTTTCTGCACCATAAAAAACAGGTAACGATTTGGTAACTGAACTCCTGCTGAAAACGGCACTTTTCTGCCTCTTTCTCCCTTAGCCAGCCGAAGCCAACGAAAGACAACTATACTGTATTCTAATTAGTTATCCTAAAACTGCCAAAATCTGCTCCAATCGCCTATACGTGTGCAAATTGTGTGCAAGGGCAAAAGAAAAGAGGCTTACTTTTTGTTGTAAGCCTCTTATTATTAGGGTGGTCCCACAAGGGCTTGAACCTTGGACTCCCTGATTATGAGTCAGGTGCTCTAACCAACTGAGCTATGGGACCGGTTTTTGAAGCTGCGCCTCTAAAACGCTGCAAAACTACGCCATTTTATCGGTTCATGCAAGCCCTCCCGTGGAAAGCCAATTTTTATCCCTAATTTTGCCTCAAATCTATAAATTCATGAATAAAAGCAATTTCCTCCAATGGATGGCGCCGCTCCTCGCGGCGGCCTGCCTGCCGGCAGCAGCCAAGGCCCCGACGGCCAAAAAGGCGCAAAAAAGCATCTATCATAAAACTTGGATAGACTTCAACAAGAACGGCCGGATGGACGTTTACGAAAATCCGGAAGCGCCCACTGAGGCCCGCATCCAAGACCTGCTCTCGCAGATGACCATGGACGAAAAGACCTGCCAGTTAGTGACGCTCTACGGCTCCGGCCGCGTCTTGAAAGACATGCTCCCGCAAGATAGTTGGAAAAACGAGGCATGGAAAGACGGCATCGCCAACATCGACGAAGAGCACAACGGCAACGAGAGCAAGCCCACCTACGCCTTTCCCTTCTCGAAACACGTCAAGGCGCTCCATGCCATACAGCGCTGGTTCGTGGAACAGACGCGGCTGGGTATCCCGGTCGACTTCACCAACGAGGGCATCCGCGGGCTTTGCCATTACCACGCCACGTATTTCCCCGCCCAATGCGGACAGGGCGCCACTTGGAACAAGGACCTGATTGCCCGTATCGGCAAGGCTGAAGCCGAAGAGGCCGACGCCCTCGGCTATACCAACATCTACTCGCCCATACTGGGACTGGCTCAGGACCCGCGCTGGGGACGCTGCTCGGAAACTTACGGCGAAAGCCCCTATTTAGTGGCTCAATTAGGCAAGCAGCAGGTGCTCGCCCTGCAAAGTCAACGCATCGTGTCCACGCCCAAGCATTTCGCCGTGTACAGCGTACCGGTAGGCGGGCGCGACGGGAACACGCGCACCGACCCGCACGTTACCTTGCACGACATGCATTCTATGTATCTCGAACCCTTCCGCGTGGCTTTTGAGGAAGGGCATGCGCTTGGCGTGATGAGTTCGTACAACGATTACGACGGCGACCCGATTACCGGTAGCCGGAAATTCCTGACCGACATACTCCGCCACGAATGGGGATTCCGCGGTTATGTGGTTTCCGACAGCCACGCCGTGGAGTACATCTACGACAAGCACCGCGTGGAAGCCGATTATGAAGATGCCGTGGCAAGGGCCGTGAATGCCGGCCTTGACGTACGGACGGACTTCACCGACCCGGCCGACTATCTGAAGCCCTTGCGCAAGGCCATCGCCGACGGGAAGATATCACAGCAGACCGTCGACAGCCGTGTGGCCGACGTCCTGCGCGTGAAGTTCTGGCTCGGACTCTTTGACAATCCTTACCGGGGCGACGAGAAGCGGGCCGACGAAGTCGTACACAGCGCCGCCCACCAAGCTTTGGCCTTGGAAGCTGCCCGGCAGTCGCTCGTACTGCTCAAGAATGAGAAGCATCTTTTGCCGCTCTCAAAGAGCCTCCGCCACATCGCCGTCATCGGCCCCAACGCCAACGAGCGCAAGCGGCTCATCGGGCGTTACGGTCCGGCCGATGCGGCTTTCACTACTTTCTACCAAGGGATATGCAAGGAGATGCCCCAAGCCGAAGTGGTGTACCGCAAAGGTTGCAACATCATTGACCCGCATTATCCGGAAAGCGAGCTGATGAACTTCCCCGAGACGCCTACGGAAAAGCTGATGATGGATTCGGCCGTTGAGGCCGCCCGCCAAGCCGACGTGGCCATCCTCGTACTGGGCGGTAACGAACGCACCGTGGGCGAGAGCCATTCGCGCACAAGCCTGAACCTGCCCGGAAGGCAGGAAGAACTGCTGGAAGCCGTTTATGCAACGGGCAAGCCCGTCGTGCTGGTGCTGGTCAACGGGCGGGCTAACAGCATCAACTTTGCCCAAGCCCATATACCGGCCATTCTCCATGCCTGGTTTCCCGGCGAAGGTGGCGCCAAGGCCGTAGCCGAGGCTCTCTTCGGCGACTATAACCCCGGCGGACATTTAGCCGTCACCTTTCCCAAGAGCGTCGGACAGATTCCTTATGCCTTTCCCTTCAAACCGGGCGCAGCAGCGAAGTCTTGGTCGAAGAACGCCGTCAGCGGCGCCCTTTATCCTTTCGGCTATGGACTGAGCTATACGACTTTTGCTTTCGACAGCCTGCGCATTTCCCCCGAGCAACAAGGCCCGCAGGGCGAAGTGCAGGTATGCTGCAGGGTGAAGAACAGCGGCCGCATGGCCGGCGATGAGGTGGTGCAACTTTACCTGCGCGACGAAGTCTCAAGCTTGATTACCCCCGTGAAGGTGCTGCGCGGCTTTGAGCGCATACATTTGGCACCCGGCGAAGCCAAAGACGTGCACTTCACGCTCAAGCCTCACGACTTGGGCTTATGGAACGAAGACATGCACTTCGTCGTCGAACCCGGCAAGTTCAAAGTCATGGTAGGTGCCTCGTCTGAGGACATCCGCCTCGAAGGGGAATTCGCCATCCGCTAAATACCTTATGGGCAAAGAAAGCAGGGTTCATGGTTTGGAGAGCCTTGCGGCGGCTTCGATGAGCATGCAGCCGCTGAGGTCGGCAGTCAGGCCGGCAGGTACGGAGGGCAGCTTGCGCCAGTCGGGGCCAAAGAGGCAGGCCGGGCGAAGGGTGCCCTGCGTCCATAAAATCTCCGCGTTCCGAAGCAGGAACTGCTTGTAAGTCTCCCGTTTGCTTAGGGGCAAGTCCCTACCCTTTTCTATCAGCTCGGTAAGATAGCGTACGAAGACGCCCTTGAAGAGGCCGCCGTCGCCCTTGCCCTCGGGTTTGAGGATACCGCCGACACTCAACGCGTCGAGGCTGTAATCGGCCGCCTTGGCCGCATCCTCGAGGTAAGACTTTTTATGGAAGATACCGTAGAGTTCGACGGCCGAGCCGATGAAGGTACCCTCGTTATAAGTAAAGACCCAAGCCTTTTGTACTTTACCCGTCCGGCTGTCGATGTTGTCGTACACCCGTCCGTCGGCGGCGTTGAAGAGGGTTTTCCGTTCCCAATTGTAAATGCGCAAGGCCCAGTCCTTATCGGCCGGGCGGCCAAAAGCCTTATACAGGCGGGCGGCCAATATGCAGGCCGGACCGTTGGAGCAGGCATTCTTGCTGTATTCCATCCCCTTTTTCCAAGTAAGGCCGCCGCCGGCATTGTCGTTCCAGCCTTCTTTTATATAATCCCAGATTTCGAGGGCGGCCGTTTTGAACTTTTCCTCCTTCGTGGCTTCATAGGCACGCAGGACAGCGAGGGCGTTCCATTCCATGTCGTCGTAATATTCGCCCCAAAAGGTATTTCCGTTCTTGGCCTTCACGCCCGCGTACCAGCGGTCGTAATAAGGCTTCCAAAAAGCGTCGCCCGAGCGGAGGTAAGCGTCGGTGATGACGTCTAAGGCATGCGCTTGCGGCCAATATTGGAAGGTGGTATCGGCGGCATTGTCGGTATTGAAATAGTCTTCACGGCTGTTCCAGAATTGCCGAATCAGGGCGCGGCTGCAGGAATCGGCCGC
>JAISGW010000013.1 GCA_031262895.1 Tannerella sp.
TTCCTTTGTTTTTATTTCGGGGGATAAAGGTAGGTATTTTTCGTAATTTCGCGCGAAAAGCAAGCGGACAAGATGGACAAGAAGCTGATAGAATGCGTCCCCAATTTCAGTGAGGGACGCGATTGGAAGAAGATAGAACGCATAGCCGACGCCTTCCGCGCCAGAGCGGGCGTCAAGTTACTGGATTATAGCGGCGATGCCGACCATAACCGCATGGTCGTTACAGCCGTCGGCGAGCCGGAGGCCTTGAAAGAGGCGGTGATAGAATCTGTGGGGCGGGCCATAGAGGAAATAGACCTGCGCAAGCACAGCGGGGAACATCCGCGCATGGGGGCGGCCGACGTCATTCCCTTTATCCCTCTCGGCGGCGCGAGCATGGACGAGGCCGACAAGCTGGCGAAAGAAGTGGGCAAGACCTTAGGCGAGCGTTACGCCTTGCCCGTTTACCTGTACGAACAATCCGCTTCGGCATCTCATCGGCAGAATTTGGCCGATGTGCGCAAAGGCGGCTTTGAGGGTTTGTCGGAGAAGATGAAACGCGAGGGCTGGGCGCCCGATTTCGGGCCGTCCCTGCCGCATCCTTCGGCGGGCGCCTCGGCCGTGGGCGCCAGGCAGCCCCTGATTGCCTTCAATGTGTACTTGGATACCTCCGACCTCTCCATCGCCGAACGGATAGCCAAGCGGGTGCGCTTCATCGGCGGGGGGCTGCGCTATTGCAAAGCTTTGCCTATGGACAAACCCGCTTTGGGAAAGGTGCAAGTGTCGATGAACTTGACCGACTACCGGCATACGGCCGTTTACCAGGCTGTCGAAATGGTGCGCTTCGAAGCCCGGCGATACGGCGTGGCGGTGACAGGTAGCGAACTGATAGGGCTTATTCCTTTGCAAGCTTTGGTCGACACCGCCGCCTATTACTTGGGCTTAGAAGGCTTTTCCGCGCGGCAGGTGCTGGAAGCCCGTCTTATGGAGTGACTTTCGCCTTGGCCGAATCGGCTGAGAGCTTACCTTCCAGATAAGTTATCCGTTTCCCGTTACGGGCCAGTTCAAGGGTGAGGTTATGCACGTCGCTCAGGGCGGCGGCCAGTGCGTAAGTGGCGGCCACGCCTTGTTTGGAAGCTTCATCCACCCAGATGGTGTATGGGCGCCCGCCGGTATATTCAGCTTTGATGCGTTCCTTGGCATGGTCGTAGATGAACTTGATGGCATCCTTGCCGGCGTTTCCCTTGTAAGTGACGATTTCGGAAGTGTAGCCTTCGTCTTTGAAGCGGAAGTTCAGGCCGCCGTCGTAAGGGATGGACGCCGTTTGCACGAAAAGTCCCTCCTTGCCGCCCAGACTCAGGCGCAGGCCGGTATGCTTGATGGGCTTTTTCCCGTAATAGACGCTGGCCAGGTACATCTCGCCGTTTTCGTCCGTGCCGCAGCGCAGGTAGCAGCGTTCAATGTTCCGCTCCACAGTGAGGCGTTTCCACACGTAATTGCCCAATTGCGCATATTGCGTATCTTTTTCCAAAACGAAACCCTTCAGCGCTTCGGCGGCTGCGGCTTTCCGCAGGGGCAACAGGCTGTCGCAAAAGGCGATGTTGCGTCGGCAAGCTTTCAGTTCCACCTCGCGCATCAGTTCCAGCGCCTCTTTCAGGGCGGCCGGGTTACGGGGAAAATGCGCCCGCACGCTGTCAATCTCCGCCTGGGCGGCTGGATAGTCGCCCAGGGTGCTTAATTCTTTGGCCCGTTCTAAGCGCTGCTGCGCCTCTTTCGGCATGTTGCCGCACCCAAACAGGAATGCGAGCAAAACAATAGGCAAGACCTTATATCTCATGTTCGTGAAAAAACGTACTTTTGCACGTCAATACAAAAGTAGGAATAAGTTTGATTAGAATATCCCTTTCACATGAGAATACGGAAAAGCACTGTCAAGTGGTTTGTCTTGTACACCTCCGCACGCGCGGAGAAGAGAGTGGCCGAACGTTTGAGAGAGAAGGAAATTGATTGTTGGTTGCCCCTCCACCGCTCGCCGCAGGTTTGGTCTGATCGGGTGAAATTGGTCGACTTGCCGCTTTTCCGCTCTTACATCTTTGTCCATTGCAGGGAAGTCCTTTTGCAGCAGTTGCCGCTCATATACGGCGTTTCGCATGTGGTCTGTTATAACGGCAAACCGGCGATTCTTCGTCCGAAAGAGATAGAGGCCATTCGCAGTTTCCTGGAGCAGGCCGCTGAACGGCCTCTCGTGGTTGGCGAGGAAGCGGAAATTCTTACAGGTGCCATGCGCCATGTCTCAGGCAAGGTGCAGCGTATCCATAAGAATTACCTTACTCTTTACATCGAACCTTTGCATGCCACCGTATGTGTCAAGCTTGACGAGGTGGCTCCGGCCAACCGTCTCAAGTGAAACTTCCCAACTAATTCGTACGTTTGCGGATTGATAAACCAATATATAAAAGAGATGAACAGTACCGTATTGATTACCGGGGCTACTTCCGGAATAGGAAAAGCCACGGCGGAAAGGCTGGCTATTGAAGGCTGCCGGCTGATTATCACGGGGCGGAGGGAAGGCCTCCTGCTCGAACTGAAGGGCAAGTTGGAAGACAAATACAAAGCCGAAGTGCTGGCCCTCTGCTTCGACCTGCGCGACCGCGAAGCGGTAGAAAAGAACCTTGGGAAACTTCCCAAAGAATGGGCCGAGGTGGATGTGCTGGTGAACAACGCCGGACTGGCTGTAGGGCTGGCGCCTATACAGGAAGGAATTATTGATGACTGGGAACGGATGATAGACACCAACATCAAGGGCTTGCTTTACGTCACCCGCTGCATTGTCCCGGGCATGGCGGCGCGTCGGCACGGGCATATCGTCAACCTTGGTTCCATCGCCGGGCGCGAGGTCTATCCCGGCGGCAATGTCTACTGTGCCACCAAACATGCCGTCAACGCCCTCTCCCAAGGAATGCGCATGGACTTGCTCCCTTACGGTGTCAAGGTGACCCAAATCTGCCCCGGTGCCGTAGAAACGGAATTTTCCTTAGTACGTTTCAAGGGCAACAAGGAAAGGGCAGCCCAAGTGTATGAAGGCTTCGAACCGCTTTGTGCGGCCGACGTGGCCGACGCCATTTACTTTGCCCTTTCGGCCCCCGAACATGTCGACGTGCAAGACCTTTTGCTCATGGCTAAAGCCCAGGCCTCTTCGGGGCTTTTCCACAAGGAATGATTTTTTCTTGGAAGTGATTTCACCTGAACACTTGCAAGTTCGGAGAAAAGGCATACCTTTGCACCCGGATTTTGAAAAGCGGCTCATTCGTCTATCGGTTAGGACGCAAGATTTTCATTCTTGAAAGGGGGGTTCGATTCCCCCATGAGCTACGAATAAATAACAATTAAAAAGACATAGCTGAAAAATGGCAAATCACAAATCGTCGCTGAAAAGGATCCGGCAATCGAATGCAAGACGCCTGCACAACAGGTATTATGCCAAGACGGCGCGCAATGCTGTGAAGGCTTTGCGCGGTACCGGAGAAAAGAGCGAAGCCCAAACGCTCTACCCTAAGGTATGCTCTATGCTGGACAAACTGGCTAAAAGGAACATCATTCACCGCAACAAAGCTTCCAATCTGAAGTCGAAGTTGGCGAAGCATGTGAACGCGTTGGCCTGAAGAAGACCGAGATAAACGATAATGCCGGGCAGCGATGTCCGGCTTTTTTGTACCTTTGCGCCCATGGATGGTAAAGTCAGACTCCTCTGTGGCGGTGGGGCGCTCCTTTGTGCCTTAGCCACGGCTTGTGCCAACATCGGCTCGCCCAACGGCGGGCCTTACGACGTGACGCCTCCCCGCTTTGTGAGCAGCAAGCCTGTCCCCGACCAGCTTGATTTCAAGGGGAAGACCATAGAGGTGACTTTCGACGAGTTGATACAACTTGACAAGCCCTCGGAAAAGGTCATTATTACCCCGCCGCAGTTGCAGATGCCGGTCATCCGCGCCGAAGGCAAGAAAGTCGTCGTGCAGCTCAAGGACAGTCTCAAGGCCAATACCACCTACACCATTGATTTCACCAATTCCATTGCCGATAACAATGAGAAGAACGTGCTGGAGAACTTCAGCCTGGCCTTTGCTACGGGCGATACCATCGATACGCTTCAAGTATCGGGTTACCTGCTCAATGCCGAAAACCTCGAACCCATGCCGGGCATTACCGTCGGCCTGCATAGCAATCTCTCCGACACCGCCTTCACCAAGCTTCCCTTCGACCGTACTTCGCGTACCGACGACCGGGGCCACTTCACCATCCGCAACATCGCTGCCGGGCGTTACCACCTCTTCGCCCTTGACGACAAGGATCGCAATTATCGTTTCAATCAACCCCAGGAAGCCATTGCTTTCGACGATTCCCTGATTATACCCACTTCCGAACCGGCCTTTAGGCAAGATACTACCTGGCGCGATTCTCTTACCATAGATACGATAAAGCGCGTAGGCTATACCCGCTTCTTGCCCGACAAACTCGTGCTTCGCCTCTTTACCGAAGACTTCGTCCGCCAGTATGCCTTGCGTCCGGAGCGTAGTATTCCCCAGCGTTTCACGTTGCGTTTCAATGCTCCCCTTGACAGCCTGCCCCAACCTAAGCCTTTGAACTTCGTGCCCAAGGACAGTGCCTGGTATCTTGCCCAATGGGGCGCCGGCCACAGCAGCGTCAATTACTGGCTTACCGATTCCGACCAATGGAAGCTCGATACCTTGCGTTTCTCCGTCACCTACCCGGCCAGCGACAGCAGCGGCGTGTTGCGTCCCAAGACCGACACCCTCGCCATTACGGTGAAAGAGGCTTCTTCTGAAAGACGGCGGGAACATAAAAGGGAAGAAGGCGAGAAGGTGCCTTTGCCTGCGCTTGGCATGAAAATATCCGCTTCGGGCACCATCAATACTTACGACACGGTCAATATCTCCTTCGAGCAGCCGGTGCCCGTTTTGCCTAAAGATTCCTTCCACCTCGAAATCAAGGTTGACACCGTATGGAAGCCGGCCGACTTCCGCTTCTTCCCCGACTCGCTCGATGCCCTCACCTACCATATCCTCCGTAAGTGGACTTACGGCGACTCTTACCGCCTTCGCCTCGATTCGGCCGCCCTTACCAGCCTTTATGGCTTGCATAACAAGGCGGTCGACCAAGAATTTTCCATCAAAAAGAAGGACGAATACGGCCACTTGTACATCAATATCCATCCTGAAGACTCCATCCCGCGCTTCGTCGAACTCCTCAATGCGCAGGACGCTCCCGTTTTCACCGCTCCCGTCAAGAAAGGCGGCGTGCTCTTCATGGACATCCCCGCCGGGAAGTATTATGCCCGCCTTATAGAGGACCGTAACGGCAACGGCCGTTGGGATACGGGCGATTATGCCGCCGACCGCCAACCGGAAACCGTGTATTACGACCCGAAGGTGCTCGAAGTCATGAAGAATTGGGAAGTGGAAGAAACGTGGAACCTCCACGAAGCGCCCATCTTCAAACAGAAACCGTTAGAGATCACCAAAAACAAGCCGACAGAAATAAAAAAGACAAAACGTGACTACCGCAATGAAGGCAAAAACCAATCTTCCGGCAACAAGAACGTATTTGGCGGGATGCAGTTTTAGGCGTTTATCCCGTGTGAAAATCCTCGCCCTCCTTATGCTGGGCTTCCTCTTTTCTTTTGCTGCTTCCTCCTTGTCCGCCCAGGGGAAGGCTGGGGCGCCGACTTGGAAACTGCCTTTCGTCAAAGGCGAAAAGGTAGAGTATGACGTCTATTTCAAATGGGGTTTGCTCATGTCGCGCGCGGGGAAAGCCCTATTTACCTTGGACAGTCGGCAATATGACGGACAGTCCGCTTGGCGATACCGGCTGTTATTTCATACTACTGGTTTGATAGACAAATTCTTCTCCATGAAAGATACCCTCAGCACCTTCTTTTCGCCGGAAGGACACATCCTCTTCAGTTCGCGCAATGCTGACGAAGGCGGATATTATCTGGTCGATGAAATCAGTTTTTCTCCTTCCGGGGAAGAGACGCTGTCACACAGCCTCCGCTATACCCGCACGGATACCCGAATTGACACGCTTCTCCGTTCCGGCCGTTGTACTTTCGACATGCTCGGTTCAGTGATGTACCTCCGCTCTATCGACTGGGAACATCTTGTACCCGGTCGGGAGTTCCCTCTTGAAGTCGTCATCGGCCGTGATGTGGTCAATGTCCGTTTCCGCTATGAGGGGCAGGCCATTGTAGCTCCTTCTGAAAAACTTAAATACCGTACCCGCCGCTTTACGATAGATGTTTACGACCCGGCATTTACCCAAAGCAAGGCTGCTGCTGAAGTCTGGATAGGCGACGATGCCAACCATCTCCCTATCCGTGTCCGCGCCAAACTTAAGATAGGAGCCGCTGAGGTCTACTATCGTTCTTCAGAGAACTTGGCTCACCCCCTTGATTGCCGCGTGGAAATCCCTTGAAGGTGTTTCCGGTGATTAAACTTTTTAGGTAGGAATTTGTCTTTTGTGCTCCAAAAGTATGTACATTTGTCCCGCGCAAAAACCATAACCGCGCTTGAATTTTTAAAAAACAATCTTATGGAAAAAAGCATTAAAGGAACACGCACGGAGCAGAACCTGCTGAAAGCCTTCGCCGGGGAATCCCAGGCAAGGAGCCGTTACACCTTCTTCGCCTCAAAGGCGCGCAAGGAAGGTTACGAACAAATAGGAGGCGTATTCGCCGAAACCGCCGAACAGGAAAAGGAACACGCCGAACGCTTTTTCAAATTCCTCGAAGGAGGTGCTGTGGAAATCACTGCCAGCTATCCGGCCGGCGTTATCGGAAACACCCGTGAGAACTTGGCCGCTGCTGCTGCCGGTGAATACGAGGAATGGAACGAACTCTATCCTACTTGGGCGGGCATCGCCGACGAAGAGGGCTTCAAGGAGATAGCCGTGGCTTTCCGCATGATAGCCAAGGTGGAAGTGGAGCACGAAAAGCGTTACCGCAAACTGCTTGACAATATGGAAAAGGGCCAAGTGTTTGAGAAGCCGGAGGAAATCTACTGGCAATGCCGCAATTGCGGCTTCGTCATCAAGGCCAAGGCCGCCCCGAAGGTATGCCCCGCCTGTCTGCATCCGCAAGCTTTCTTCGAGCCGATGAAGCAGAACTATTGATGCCGGTTGCCAGAAAAGAAGTTTTATGTTTATTCGACTACTTAGGTAGCCATGTTGTACTTCCTCCTTGTGAAAGGGGGAAGTTTTTTTATCTCTGCTTCAAGAAAAGAGGGCTTGCAGGACAGGCAGTGACTTGAGCGGGAAGAAGCCCGGAACATGCAGGCCGTAGTAGTCGAGTATCTGTTCAAGGATGGCCCGACGTTCGGCTTGCGAAAAAGTGTAGAGTGCCATGTTGGCATAGTTGATGCGCGAGAGGGCTGCAAAGAAACGACTTTCCCTGCGGTCAAGGAAATGGGCATGCAGGGGCGGGGTGGGGGTAAATATCCCGTTTCTCAGGTCGAAAAAGCAGCCTTTGGCATAAGTGCCCAAGTCGGGCGCGATGCCGAGAAAACGCGGAAGGGCGAGGAGGAAGGCCAAGTGGAAATTGGCCGTTCCCTTAGCCGCTTCTTCGAGGCAGAGCACGGATTGCGCAAGGAAATGGAAAAGTGGAGGATCGGGCGTAGGAAGCCGGAGTGTGCGGAAAAGGACTTCGGACAGGAACAGGGCAAGGGCATTCTTTATGGGATCGGATGGAATGCCCGTCAAAGGTGGTGAAGGCTTGGCTTCGCGTACGCGTTGCACTTCCCGCTTGGGTTGGTGATATACCTCCATGTCAAGTAAGGCAAGGGGCATAAAGAGGGCGCGAGAGACGGAACTTTTCTTCCCTCGTCCGCGCGGAGCCAGATAAGCGACCCTTCCGTATTGTTCGGTATAGATATGGACGATGCTGTAAACGTCGCTATAAGGAATGGCGTGGAGTACGATGCCGCGCGTTTTGCCAAGCATAAAG
>JAISGW010000120.1 GCA_031262895.1 Tannerella sp.
CCTGTCTGACCATAAACGGAGGCACAGTCTTATCCTCTCAGGGAACAGAATCCGAAGTCTTTATCCCCGACTCTTTGGACGGATATAAAATAGTTTGCTTAGGCGATGGGAATAACGACTTCCTTCCTTCTTCAAGCACGGTAAAAAAACTCTATTTGCCGGAGGGCTTGACTGATATTTCCTTTACCGCTTGTAAAAGTAATAATTTGGAATATGTGCAGCTCCCTTCCACTATACAGACAATAGCGTCTAATGCCTTTGGTTGGTGTAGCTCCTTAGCTATGGTAGATTTTTCCACGGCTACGTCTTTAAAGAAAATCGGCACAAGCGCCTTCGCAGGAACAAAGCTGTCCGGCACGCTCGTCTTACCTGCTTCGCTTGAAGAGATAGGACTTCTGTCCTTCTCCAGTTGCCACTTCAACGAAGTCATCTTCCTTGGGGAGAAGTTAAATTCTCTCCCGTATTCTGAAGACGAGGTTAGTGGTAATCCTTTTGGGCTTTGCAGTATAGATCATATTTACTGTACACAGGAACATGCTTCGTCATGGAGCGAATATTCCTTCCTAACAGAAGGAACGGACGGATCCCCCCTAAAAGCCGTGGCTGTGGAAGTAATGCCTCAATGAAGCATTAGGGTGGAGAGTGGAGAGTGAAGAGTTTAGATGGCCACGCCCTAACTTCACTCTCCACTCTCCACCCTTCACCCTAAATTAAAAGAGTTGCTTGCCGGCGTAACCGCCCGCGAAGACGGCAAGAAGGCCGAAGCCTATACTTAAAAAGACATACAGGAAAAAGGTTCCGTAGAAATCGCCTTTGAGCAAGGATAAGCTGTCATTGGAGAAGGTGGAGAAAGTGGTGAATCCGCCGCAAAGACCGGTGGTAAGCGCCAGGCGAAATTCCGCCGAAAAATGAAAGCGTTCGGACAGGGCATAAAACAGGCCGATGAGGAAACTCCCCAACAGGTTGACGCCAAAAGTCGACCAGGGAAAATTGTAAGGGACAATCCGCTCATGCAGGAGCAACTGTACAGCATAACGGAGCGTGCTTCCTATCCCGCCACCGAGGAATATGTAGACGATTTCTTTGTTCATGCCCGCAAAGGTACTTCAATATTCCATTCATTACTGTAGGGGTTCAAATCGTCGCTATTCCGACAGCCGCCGCACATGCGACATGTCACGCACAATGACGCCGCCATCAAACACTTCGTAAGCAAACACCCAGTCTTTCTCGAAAACGGCGCAACGCCAACCTGTCTCTTGCCAATACCTGAAACGGCAAATGGCGTAATCGACCGGTGAAGCCAAGGATTCCAAGAAAGATTCTATTCGTAAACATCGACGACGTGCTGCCCTTTTCGACATGCCTATACCCGTTTGAAGATAATATTCCAATTCGGCAATTTTCATTCGGACCGTAACCGACACAATAACCTCACGCATCAGGCCAAGCATCAATCCGAGCCATCAATTCTTGGATGAACTCTTTTACCGTAATGCCTTGGCATTCGGCGCAGGCCTCCTCGAAGCTCATCTTCTGCTTCGGTTTTGCCAAAAGAGTAGAATCATCTTGTTTCAAAGAGCCATACGCCCTTGTCGGTTCTGCTACTTTCGTTTCCATATATTTTTTATTTTTCGCAAAGGTAAAACAAGTTATGAAGAACCAGGCCAAACTCAAGAGGCAGAGCAAGAACTAATCACTAATTCGTAACTTTGCGCCATAAACCTAAAGATTAAGCATGTCACCTTCCGAACTTGAATTTTATCATTCCCTCCATCCCGACGAGCAAACTATCCTACAAATAGCTTCCATCATGACCAATGACAACAACGTATCCGACATCAGTCGGACCTGCCAGAAGTACGCCAAGTATCACGGCACGCAAAAGCCCATAGAGAATTTGATGGAGAAGGCCGTAGATGCCGGCCTGTTCAAAAAAATCGGCAGCTGGGGAGGCAGCGTTTTCCTGCCGAGCGCCGCCTTCCTCCTCTTCATCTTCCCCAAGCTGGGGTCTTACAAGAAACTGTTGAAGAACCAGTCGAAGGAAAGCTATTATTACGCAGATGCGATAACGCGGCAACGCCTGCTTTTCCGCAATTGCCTATACGGCCTGCTATACGACCACAGCGCATACACGCAGCACGAGAATAAATACTTGGAGACTTTACCCAGCGCCATGGCGGAAGACTACGGCCTGCTCCTGCACGACCCGGCCTACGACGCCTCGCTGCCCCTCCTTTCCCAAGCCGTTCTCGAAGAGGTCTGCCTCCAATATGGCGAAACCTGCTTCAACGAGCTGCAGCCGCTGGCCGAGACGGAGGCCTGGATGAAAAGCATCGCCGTAAAAACGCGCAAAAACATCTGGAGCATCAAAAAGATGCAATGGCTGGGCCTCTTCTGGACAGGCTCCTTCGGCTACTTGGCCAACCTGCTCGACGACAAGGAGGAGGTGGAGATAAACGGCGTCGAAAGGGAAGCTTTAGTGACACGCGGCATCCTGGCCAACAAGGCCGTCTGGAAACTCATAGTCGGCTCCGGCGAAGAGGCCCTGCCCTACTTTACCCGCTACCTGAAGATCGACAAGATAATATCTGACCATAAAACGCCCTGGCCCGCCTCCACTACGATGAGCTTCTTTTACCTCCTGGCCATCCTTTCCTCGCCAAAGGACGTGGCCGCACCGCTCATCCGCAAGATGTGCACCTGGGGCGAAAAGCATAGGGACAACCTCCGCTTTTTCCAAAAAGTCTGCCTCGACACGGCCGCCGACTTCATCAACGAGGGGAAGAACGAGGCCAAAGAGTCGGCCAAGGCACTGGAGAAGTTAGTCATCGGTCTGGCCGTACCCGGCGCACGCATCATCGAGCTGGTGGTTTACTACCTGCTGGGCCGGCAGGTGGACGAGAAACGCCGGGAAAAGCTGCTCAAGACCGTGGAACAGGCCGCCGATGCCGGTTACACGGTGCTCGCCTACGAGGCCGCCTACGTGCTGAAAGCCTGGGATGAAAAAGACGAAGAGGGCGCCAAACTCTACGCCAGACTGGAAGAGCGGTGCCACTACACCCCTGTCGTCGCGCGGATTCTCCGCCCAGAAAACTGGGAAAAGCAGTTAGAGCAACTGCTCAGCCTCGGCGCCAGAACAAAGGCGGAAAAAAGGGACAGCGTCTGTCGCCTCATTTACCGCTTTTACCCGCGCATGGAAACCATAGTGCCCGTATTGCAAACGCGCAATGCCAAGGGAAGCTGGTCGAAGGGGCGCATCATTGCGCTGAAGCGGTTCTACGACGGGGATGTCGAGGGCATGCTCGAACAAGACCGGCGCATCGCACAGCACGTAACCGTGTACAACGGCTATTCCCCTTGGTCGAAAATCCAGTCCGACGTCTTCAAGGACCTGGTGGGGCATCCCTACGTGTTCCTTGAGGAGACCGAAGTGAAGGTGGAGTTCGTGGCCGCCACCCCGCAGATAAACGTCAAGAAATCCGGCCAGGGATACCGCGTCTCCGTTGACGTGCCGGACAACATGGAGGATGTCTTCATCGAAAAGGAGACCAACACGCGCTACAAGGTGTATGTGCTGACGGTGGCGCAACGCCGCCTGATAGACATTCTGAAGGAGACACCGGTGATTTTGCCGGAAAAAGCCAAGGACAGGTTACCCGACCTGCTGGGCGTCTTCACCCAGGAGGGCATGAGCGTGCAATCGGACCAGGTGGGCATAGGCTCCTCCGCGCAAATCCGGGAGGTCGAACCCGACACGCGCGTGCGCATCCAACTGCTGCCCTACGGCGACGGGCTGAAGGCCGAGCTGTTCAGCAAGCCCTTCGGCACATGCCCGCCCTATTGCAAGCCGGGCAAGGGAGGCAAGGTGCTGATAGCGCCGGGCGAGGAAGAAGGCGTGCAGCTGCAGGTGAAACGCGACCTGCAGGCCGAAGCCGAACACGCGAACGCCCTGATGGAAGAAATCCAGCAGTTGGAAAGCCTGCAAATGGACGAGGGCCTCATCGAATTTGACGAGCCGCTGGACTCGCTGCAACTCCTCGACATAGCCGCCCGTCATGCCGACACCTGCGTGGTGGAATGGCCGGAAGGCGAACGTTTCAGGCTGAAGGGAACGGCCTACTCCCAACAGATGAGCCTCAACATACGCAGCGGCATCAACTGGTTCGAGCTGGAGGGCGAGCTGCGTGTCGACGAGAAGACCGTACTCGGCCTGCAGCAGCTGCTCTCGCTCACGGCCACCTCAAAGCGGGGCTTCATAGAAGTGCAACCCGGCGAGTTCATGGCTTTAGGCAAGGAATTAAGGAAGCAATTAGAAACCTTGCGCCTCTTCTCCTCCGAGGAAAAGGGCAAGGTGCATCTCAACAAATTCGCCGCCGTGGGGCTGGAAGGCTTGCTCAACGAGATGGGCAATGTCAATACCGACCGCCCCTGGCAGGATTTCTGCCGCCGCGTGGAAGAGGCCGGCAGCATCGACCGCCCCGTGCCGGCCAGCCTGCAAGCCGAACTGCGCAATTACCAGATGGAAGGCTTCCGCTGGATGAGCCGTCTGGCCGCATGGGGAGCCGGCGCCTGCCTGGCCGACGAGATGGGCCTGGGGAAGACGCTGCAGTCGCTGGCCGTCCTGCTTGACCGCGCCCAGGAAGGCCCCGGATTAGTGGTCTGCCCCGTCTCGGTGCTGGGCAACTGGGCTTCGGAAGCCGAACGCTTCGCCCCCACACTACGCGTGAAGACCCTCCCTTCCATGGCCTCCGGCGGGAGACAGGAAGTCATGGACGCACTCGAAGCCGGCGACCTGCTCATCACCTCCTACGGCATCCTGCAGTCGGAAGAGGAACGCTTCGCCTCGCGCACGTTCGCCACCATCGTGCTTGACGAGGCGCATGTCATCAAGAATTTCGCCACCAAGACCTCCAAGGCCACGATGAAGCTACAAGGCGCCTTCCGCATCGCCCTGACCGGCACCCCTATACAAAACCACTTGAGCGAACTCTGGAACCTTTTCCATTTCATCAACCCCGGCCTGCTGGGCAGCCTCAAACATTTCAACGACACCTTCATCAAGCCGGGAGAGGCCGCACCCGAACAATACCTGAAAAAACTCATTGCTCCCTTCATCCTGCGGCGCACCAAGGCCGCCGTGCTCGACGAGCTGCCGCCCAAGACGGAAGTGGTGCGCAAAATCACACTTTCCGAACAGGAGATGGCTTTCTACGAGGCGCTGCGGAGGCAAGCCTTAGTCAATTTGGAAGGCAGCTCCGTAGGGGGCCGGGGACATATACAGGCCCTGGCCGAAATCACCCGCCTGCGGCAGGCCTGCTGCAACCCCCTGCTGATAGACTCTCATACGCATATCCCTTCCTCCAAGCTGCAAACCTTCCTCGGTATCGTTGACGAGCTGCTGGAGAACCATCACCGCGCCTTAGTCTTCAGCCAGTTCGTCACCCATCTTTCCATCCTCCGCAAAGCGCTTGACGAACGTGGCATCAGCTACCAATACTTAGATGGCTCCACCTCGCAGCACGAACGACAAAGGCAGGTGAAAGCCTTCCAGGACGGAGCCAGCAACCTCTTCCTCATCAGCCTCAAGGCCGGCGGCCTGGGCCTGAATCTGACCGGGGCCGACTTCGTCATCCACATGGACCCCTGGTGGAACCCCGCCGCCGAAGACCAGGCCTCCGACCGCGCCCACCGCATAGGCCAGACCCGACCCGTCACCATCTACCGCCTCGTGGCCGAAGGCACCATAGAGGAAAAGATCATCCAGCTGCATAACCGCAAACGTGACATGGCCGACTCTCTCCTGGAAGGCAGCGACAAGGCCGCCAATCTCTCTCTCGACGAAATCATCGGCCTCATCAAAGCGGAGATATAGCGTGCAAGCC
>JAISGW010000106.1 GCA_031262895.1 Tannerella sp.
ACTGGGGCAAAGCACTCGACTAACTTATTCACACCCTTCCCCAGACGCAGGGAACGTCGTGAAAAAATTCACAGCCTTCCCCAGACGCAGGGAACGTCGTGAAAAAATTCACAGCCTTCCCCAGACGCAGGGAACATCGTGAAAAAATTCACGGCCTTCCCCAGACGCAGGGAACGTCGTGAAAAAATTCACGGCCTTCCCCAAGCTCAGGGAAGGCCGTGAAAAAATTCTCAATTCTCCATTTTCAATTCACCATCGCCTTGGCGCGGCGATTCGCGTTCACAAGGATGTAGACACCGGCCCGCAAGCGGGATTGGGGAATCACGCATTGGGTTTCAGCGGCCTTTATCCGGTAAACGAGCCGCCCCTGCATATCGAACAGGTAAAACGCGGTGCCGGGCACCAGACCTTCCACCATCAAGCTGCCGTTCTCGGAATAGGCGCGCAGGGGTTTCTCCTGCGAGGCATTCTCGTTGCCGGTAGGCGCGGGCGTCGGCGTCGGATTAGGCGTCGGTGTGGGTTCCGGAGTAGGCTCCGGTGCGGGTTCCGGATTTGGCGCGGGAGCCGGAGCCGGATTTGCCGTAAAGGTTGCCTCCACAGTGACCGCGTAAGCGGGCATGGTGAAGCTGGCCTGGCTGCCGTTGACGCTGAGCGTGAGGGTCTGGTCGGGCGCGCCGGTCTTATACGCCTTCAGGCTGCCGCTCTTGAAAGTATAGCCCGAAGAGGCCTGGGCGGTGAAGCTCACCGTAGAACCCATTTCCGCCAGCGCGCTGCTGAGGGTAATCGTACCTCCGGTCAGCGAAGCCACCGAAACGGCGAAGCTGTTCCCGTCGCTGTAAGGCCGGGGGATGATGCTGCCCTGCAAATCCGTCAGGCTCTCGGCTGCCGCCGCACGAGTGGTGGGGAGTTGGCCTTCCGAAAGCGATACGGTATAGGTAAAGGAACCGTACACGCCGCCGGGCAGCTCCAGCGTACCGTCGATGGCAGCCGTGAAGCTCGTAATGGAAATATCGGAGGCTGTCAAATGAAGACCGGTCAGTTGGCTGAGCTGTTGGGCCAGCCAAGCGGGCAGTTCCGTTTGATCGTTGTGGATAGAGAGGGAGGGCACGTTGAAGGAGGCATCTTCCACCTTGTCACCAGCCGTTTCGAGTGCGGCCTGCGCAGGCGTCTTCTCGAAAGTGGCGCTGAGTACGACGTCCTGGTTGTTCATCGTGAAGCTGGCCGAGAGTTTGTCGGCGGCCACTTCCACGGTGACGCCACCGGAGGTAGCGGTAAGCGAGGCGAGTTCGTAGCCCGCATCGGGCAGGATGCTCAGGGTCACTAAGTCGTTGCCGTCGTATTTGGCCTTGTCGGCTTTGATGCTGCCGCCCACGAAGCTTCCGATATATACGAAGAACTGGCCTCCGGCGAAGGGCGTAGGCTGGATGGCTATGGTGCAGCCCGCGAGCTGGTCGGTAGCCGCGTTCTTCTGCAGGTTGATGTCAAAGGCAACCTGGCCTGCCACGCCGTCCATGGCGAGGGCCGTACCGGCTTGCGCCCAGGTCTCACTGCCCAAGGTGATGGTGGCGCTGACATCTTGCGGAAGCGCCTGCTTAATCAGGTTGTCGAGATAAGTCTCGAGCGATTGCTCGTCGTTGGCCACGGTCATGGGCACGGTCAAGCCGCCGTCAAGCAGCTTCTGGAGGGCAGCTTTGGCCGAAGCGAGGGCGGCCGCGTCGGCGGCGGCAGCCTGTAGGGTAAAGACAGGCGTGATGCTCACGTTGTCGGAGGGCATGGTGAAGGAGAGCTGCGTCGTCGAGAGGCCGAGCGAAGCCGGGGTGGCCGTGAGCGAGGACAGCTCATAGTCGGCGTCGGGCGTCACGGTGAGGATGATTGTCTCGCCGGCCTTGGCCGAAGTCTGACTGGCCGTCACCGTGCCGTGGGCTGCCGTCATGACCTGCACGGCATAAGAGAGGGTGAACTTCTGTTGTTCGATTTGCCCCCCGTCTACCGTGACGTCCAAGCTGCGGTCGCCGGCCTTCAGGGTGACGGTGAAGCTGAAGCTGCCCGCCGTGCCGTTGGTATTGTCGGCCGTGCCGTCAACGGCCGGAGTGACCGTAGCTGTCAACGCTTCTACGGAAACCGTCGGCTGGCCGGCGAGAAGCGCAGGCAGTTTCGTGCCTTTCAACCAGGTCTCTACGGCTTCCTGCGTATTGGCATCGGCGCTCGAAAGCGTATAGGCGGCGGCTTTGAGGGCCTCGCCGGCAGCCGAGAGAGCCTGCTGTTCGGCCGTCATCTCAAAGGTGACATCTATCTGCAGGTCGTAAGCAGGCATAGTAAAGGAAGTTGTTCCGCCCGTAGCGCCCGGCGTGGCACTCAGGGCCACCGTAGTGGAGGCGTCGCCCTTCTTGTAGACCTTGACGTCGGTCAAGCCGTAGCCGTCGGCCGGGCTGAGGGTGAGGGTGATTGCCGTGCCTTCCACCTGCGCGCCGGAGGGAGAGAGGGTAGCCGTGCCCTCGCCCGTCTTGTTCAGGTCAATGCGGTAATGGTCGGCCATGGGAGTAGCCACGATGCGCTGTCCCTTCATGCTGAAGGAGGTCTCGCCGTCCGTCCCCATGCTGAGGGTAACGCTGAAGTCGTAGCTGCCGTCGGTGCCGAGCGTATTGGCTTCGGTGCCGGCCACCGCCTGCTTGTTAAGGCTCAGGCTGGGGTCGCCCACCGTCACGTCGTTGCCGGCCAGCTTTTGCAGTGCAGCCTTCAGGTAAGCGGCGCCATTGCTCCATTCAGCCTGGGGCAGGTCGAAGGACTGTTCGGCCAGCGAAGCGGCCAGGGCTTCCACGGCCAACTGGTCGGCGTTCTTCTCGAAGGCGGCTTCCACGGTGACGGCGTAGGCCGGCATGGTGAAGCTGTTGTCCGTAATTGCTACGCTCGTGGCGACATCGCCCGTCTTATAGGCTTTCAGGCCGCCGTTCGACAGTTGGTAACCCTTGTCGGGCGTGACGCTGAGCGTCACCGTCTCGCCGGCAGCGGCCGAGGTGGGCGTAGCCGTCAAGTTCCCCTGCCCTGCCGTCACGCTGGTGCTCACCGCGTAGGGCACGTAGGCCGTTGCCTTGATACTGCCGTCGGTCTTGCTGCAGGCGGCCGTGAGGTCGCCGTTGGCCAGGGTGAGGCTGAAGGAGAAGGCGCCGTTGGTGCCATTAGTCGAAGAGGCGCTGCCCGCAACGGGGGCCGTCGTTTGCGTCACCGAGAGGTCCGTGTAGCTGACGTCCGTACCGTTCAGCTTGGCGTCGATAGCCGCCTTGACCAAATCATCCAAAGTGGAGGAGGCCAAATCGGCCTGGTTGACCGAGAGGCCGCTGAGGGCGGCATCGGCAGCATTCAGGGCCTTCTGTTCGTCCGTCAAGTCGAAAAGGGGCGTCAGGCTGAGGCTATTCCCCGGCATGGTGAAGGTATTGTCATCGGCCAAGGTCACGGTATTCCCGCTGAAGCCTGTGAATTGGTAGCCCTTGTCGGGCGTGATGGTAAGCGTCACCTTGTCGCCCAGGCGGTACTTCGTCTTGTCGGCCGTCACCGTGCCATGAGCCGCCGAGCCGATGTAGAGCGAATATTCCGTCGGCGACTGGAGGCTGATGCTTAAGGCGTAAGCCGGCGTATTATCCGTGACCACATCGGCGGCAGGGATAGTAACACTGATATTGGAATAAAGATAGTCGGCTCCGGCATCATAGGCCTGAAAGCTGACATCGCCCAAGCCGCCCTTACAGAAAAGGACTATATCGGCTTTGCCATTATTCACAGTTCCCAAGCCGAGCAGCTTGCCGCCGATGAAGGCACCCACCTGCATGTTGGAAGCAGGCTGGCCGTCTAAAGTCACCGTAACCGCAAGAGCCATGCTGCTTGAGTAATCAGCACCGGCACCATCTTGGGGGTCCGTCCATCCCGGGTCGTGTTCAGCGGCCTGCAGGGATGTGAAGCAGGCCAGTAGCGCGAACAACAGGGTCCACAGCCGTTTGCTTTGTATTTTTCGTTTCATACGTAACTTATAATAGTTATGAGTTATGAATTATGAATTATGAGTTTGTCATCCGGCAAAGTGCCTTTGCACGCTTGTAATGCGGTTTCAAGAGGTCTTGAAGTGCCTTTACACGCTTGTAATGCGGTTTCCAGAGGTCTTGAAGTGCCTTTGCACGCTTGTAATGCGGTTTCAAGGCGGCTTGAAGTGCCTTTACACGCATGTAACGCGGTTTCAAGGCGGCTTGAAGTGCCTTTACACGCTTGTAATGCCATTTCCAGAGGTCTTGAAAACTCATAACTCATAATTCATAATTCATAACTCATAATTGGTTTGTTATTTCTTCATCACCTTATAGATAGAGGTCTGCCCGTCATGAGTAATCATGAGGAAGTAGACACCCGGCGTGTAGTTGGAGAGGTCGATGCCCTTGGCAGTGAAATGCTGCTGGCGGAACATCAGCTTCCCTTGCGCGTCGTGTATCTCCACGCAGTCAAGGGCAGCGGCGGCGTATTCGAGATACAACTCGTGTACGACGGGGTTAGGATAGAAGCGGATGCCTGCCTCCAATCCTTCGGTGCCGGTCGTTGCGCCGCCATTGAGGCGGAAGAGTTGCTCGGGCGTGCCCACAATAGAGTCGGCGCGGAAGTTGAGCGTTTCCGCAGCGGGATATTCCTTGTCGGCGGCATGGTCGTAGATGCGGAAGCTGAGCTTGTCCTTCTCGTCCTCGTTGCCGAAGACCGTCAGGAAGGCCACGTAGGGGCTGGCATAGCCCTCCACGCCCTTGAGCAAGGCGGTGCCGCGGCATTCGTTGCCGACGAAGGCGCCCACTTCGATTTGCTGCCCTACCTGGAGTTGCCCGTCAAGGTAGACGTCGGCGGCCACCGTCATGGTGGAGGCGTAGTCGGAAGCCTTGTCGGCCGACCAGTGCAGGGGTTCCGCACTGCGCAGCAGCGACGCACGGGTAGCGGCGCCCGCCCCCGCGATGGAGGAAGTAGCCGGGTAGTAGAAGGTCTTGGCCGTACCGTCGTAGGAATAGTACATGTATCCCTGTCCGGCGACCATGCTCTCCAAGCTGCCCTGCCAGCCACCGGCCGACGTATAGGTAGCGAAGCCCGCACGTCCCTTTATCTGGTCAAGGTTGCTGGCCTTGACACCGGCCAGGGCGTTCGCCACGGGGAGGTTGAACTGGGGCGTGTAGCTTATCCAGTTCCACTTGGGCTTCAGGGTAAGGGTCGTGGCCAGCGGGTTGACCGGCTTGCCGTTGAGGGTAAGGCTGGTGGCCGCCGTGGTATGCACCATGTACATCTGGCTGTTGTCCATAGCCGTGAGGCTACCGCTCCAGACGCCTGCCGTAGGATAGGAGAAGCCGCCGCGCGCCTTGATCTGGTCGAGATTGGCGCCACCCTTCTGCTGGAGCTGCTCCAGCAGGGAAGGCTGGTCGTAAGCCACGTAGGAGGAAATCCAGTTCCAGCCCTTGCGCAGGGAGAGCGTCTGCTCTATCACGTCGAGGGCGTTGAAGACGATGGGGTTGGTGACCGTCCCTCGGATGGCCTCGTGGTCGTAGCTCATCGTGCCGTCGTAGCCCAACAGGTTGACGTCGGAGTAGATGTTGCCCGTGGAGGCGTCCCAAATCTTGAAGGTCACGGCCTTGCCCTTGTCTTCATCATTGCCCCAGACGTTGAGGTAAACGAAGTAGGCATTGTAAGCCTTGGAATAAACGGGCGAGGCGGTGCCGCGGCATTTACCGTCGATGAAGGCGGCCAACTCGTCGTCAGGGTCTTCCTGATAAGCCCCGTCAATCATCAACTGCCCGGTCATGCCCATGGGCGCTTCGTAGTCGTCGGTGTTGACGGTCCAGCCGTCGGGCTTCTTGCCGGTGACTTTCAAGGTCACGGGCAGCACCTCGCGGATGTTGTTGGTGCCGCGCAGCACGATGGCCACCTCATAGCTGCCCACGTTCACGCCGGCAGGCACACTGAAGTGCAGCGTCTGTTCGCCCAGCGGCGAAAGGGTGCCCATGCTGCTTTCCGAGAGCGTCAACCAGTCGGGCACGTCTTCAATATAGTAGTCGGCATTGGCCGCGCCGCTGTTCTTGAAGGTGGCCGTGAAGGAACCGGTCTGCCCTTCCTCTATCTGGAGGTTGATGCTTGAGGTCTCCCACTTCAGGGTGTTCTCATTGACGTAAGCCACCCAGGAAATCGGGTCGCCCTCATTGTTGTGCACGTCCTTGAAGCCGGTGGCCTCTATGTAGAGCGTCGTCCCTTCTATCTTGTAGGCCGCTTCCGTCAGGTTGAGGACTACCTTGTTATAGGTATCCGAAGCCGTAAAGGTGAAGGGGATGCCGGTCAGCGGGCGTACGTCCTGCATGGGCGCGCCATCGGAAGAGAGGGTAGCCGTCCCGCCCATGCGGCGCGGCGTATTCGACTTTTTCCCTTCGCTTTCCTGTTCCTTCGCGAGTGCCTCGCTTACCTGATCCGTCGTGCTGGGTTCGGAAACCGTGAGGTTGTTGCCCTGCGTGACGTATTCCTCGAAGGGATAGTAAGCCACCAATCCCGCCTCGGTACCGCTCATCTTGACATTCTTGTTGTCGTTGATGATGTCGCTCGACAGGGCCGCACTCCATACGCGCACCTCGTCAATGAGGCCGGTGAAGAAGCCGCTCTGATGGCCGGGGCCTGAGCCGAGGTAGTAGGTATCCGTGGATATGGCCCCTATCAGGGGATTGGCCACGGTGTTGTCTATCTGCGTGAGCAATTTCCCGTCCACGTAGGCATTGGTCTTGCCGGAGCGCTTCACCGAGAGGGCCAAGTAGTGCCACTGCTCGTCTAAGAGGTTGGTCTGCGTAAGGGTCTGCGTACCGTTGGGCGTGCTCAGCACGAGCGCGCCGGAGGCGTCGAAGACCAAACTCAAATCATTGCCCAAGGCCATCAGCGTGTCGTTCTGCTGCGTAGCCCCCTTGAAGTGCAACTCTATGGTGAAGTTGTCGTAGGTGGGGAAGGCAAACCCGCTGGTGTCTATGGTCGCGTAATCGGAACCGCTCAGGGCCAGGGCATCGCCCGAAGGAAAGATGTACCAGGAGGTCTGCATGGTCAGGTCGCGTTGCCTTGCCTTGTCGGCGGCCACGGTACCTTCGCCCTCGTCCATCGGCCAGTAGCCGACGAGGTTCGCCTCGGTACCGGAGAGCGAGAGGTTCATCTCCGCCTTGACATCATCCTGGCTATGCGCCGTGGAATAGAAGTGCAGGCGGGCCACGGCGCCGTGGAAGCCGTCACTGTTGCCTATGGCCACATTGCCCACGGTGAGCTTGCCGTCGGTGGTAGGCGTCTGCACGGGCGAAGGCGGGGTGTTGAAGAGCGTTTGGCTCGTAGTTCCCGAGAAGTCATAGACATTGAAACTGTTCGCCTCCCTGTCGTAAGCCAGGGCGATGTACTGCCAGGTGCCGTCGGTACCTATGGTCTTGTCGGAGGTGAATTTCTCCGTGCCGAAGGTGGCTGTCAGGTGCGCGTCGGCAGTGAGGGCGAGGCTCAGGTAATTGTCGCCCGAGCCGTAACTGAACAAAGTGCCTTCCTTACCGGCTTCGGGGCGGAACCAGCCTTCTATGGAGAAGGAACCGTCGGCATAGATGGGCAGCTCGGTATAGGCGCGCCCGGTGCCGTCGAAGTTCATCCCCACGACGGGGTCGGCCAGGATGCTGGCGTTCTCTATGCCGCGTATGCTGAAATTGTTCGTCGTGAGAAGCGAACTTTGTATAGGCTCGTTGAAGGTGACGGAGATTTCGCCGCCGGTAGAGAGGATGCCGTTAACAGGAGAAGGATTGCCCAAGGCTTCGGGCTTCTGCATGTCCTTATAACCGGGCACGCCGTCCGAATAGAAGGTGGAGACGATAGTCGCCCCGTTCTTGCATTCCGAGTAGGCGCGCAGCTCGTAAGCCCCGTCGAGTATTTGACTCATGTCCCAAGTGTAGTTGATGGTTCCGCCGCTAATTAGCGAGGCCATATCTGCGTTGAGAGAAGCGGCATCCATGCGTGTCTTATCGCCATAGAAGTAGTGCACGGTCGACCAGTCGGGGCTACCGCTCTTGCGGTATTGCAGCTCGATATGGTCGAAGTCCTTGTAATTGATGTCGAAGCCGTTGATTTGCACGGCCATCTTCGTCCCGGTAGCGGTGTTGATCACCCAGTTGGCCTTAGGTGAAGCCACGTAGGCTTCGGAGCAACTGGGCAGGAAGTTGGCAGAGAGGAACGTTTCCGCATAGCTGCCCTCGTTCATGCCCGTCAGGTCGAAGTCGCAAGCGGCCGCCATGACGATGCGTATGTTTTTGTATTCGGTCGCGTTGGGGCCTTTACCTATGGTGATGACGCCTTTCACGGGTGTCCCCTGGGTGATGGACAGTTGGGTGCCTTCGCCGGTGAGGCTGGCGCCGTTGTACTTGACGACCGCCCCGTCGGGGTTGGAAGCCGGGTCGACGGCAATGCGGAATAAGCCCGTGCTGCCCTGCACATCCGATTCGTCGCTCAGGGTCAGGTTGAAGCTGGCATCGCGGGTAGAGGGCACGTCGAGCTTGGTAGCGCCGTCGGTGCTTATGCGCGGCGCATCCAAGCGCATGGTGGCCGCAGCCAGCGTATGCGCACCCGGCTCATAATACTTGGTGACATAGGCATCTTCGTAAGGGCAGGAGGTGCGGCCGCCCGTGGTATGGAACACGTAGGTGCCGTACATGGGGTCAAAGCCGTAGCTTACCGAAAGGTTGTCGCGCGAATCGCTCGCCTGCGCCGTGAAGCCCACGGTCGTTTCCGTCGTGTTCTCTATGTCCGTCGTCTTGTTCGTCTCGTGCGTCCAGCCCATGGAGGCGCTGATGTGGATGCCGACGCCGAAGAGCTTGAAGCCGGTCTCCGTATTCGCCAATACCTGGGTAGAAACATTCTGGCCCGTCGTCGTCACCTTGGTATAATCAATGGTCTTGCTGATGTCGGGAGAAGCGCCGGCCGTGATGCTGATGTTATTGCCGTAAGTGGCATCCACCTGGTTCTTCTCGTTGTCGGCCATCAACTGCTTCCACTGGTTGATCTTGTCGTTGTAGTAGGACACCGTGTCGGTGAACTGTATCGTGCCGTATTGCGCGCTGTTCCCTGCGGTCATCGCTTCCGTCATCTTGGCAACCTGGCCCGGGGGAAAGTAGATGTCGTAATAATCGCCTTCGAGCTTATTTTTATCGGCGTCAAACGTCGGGGGATTCGGGCTTAAAGGATTGGGCTTGCCGAAATTCGGATCGTCCTTATTCAGGTGCGAGACATAGACCGGCTGGGTCACCGTGCCCGTGGGAGCGGTAAAGACGAAGATATTATCCAAGGCATTCTGCCATTTGGGAATCATTATGTTCTCTATGTCCGACTGCGTATAGTAGAAGCGTGTGCCGTTGCTCAAGCCTATGGCATAGTCGGTGGCCACGCCTAAGGAGTAGTTTCCGGCAGTCACTATGGGGGTAGAACCGCCCGTAAAATCGCCTGTACGCTGTATCTTCAGCGTGTTGGCCAAGCCGTAGAGGATATTCGTGCCGCGGCCCACGTACACGTCGCCCTCCTGCCCTACATAAGCGGGGTCGTTAGAAGTGTTGAGCGTTTCGGTCAGCGTGGTGCTCGAAGTGATGGTCGTATCATTCACCCAGCTTGATTCCGTCTCGTCACTCGCGCCCACAGTGTTCTCTATCTCATTTTCACCGCCGGCCAGGACACCCACGCCCGCCAGAGTGATGGTGTTTATGCCTAACAGGGCACTGACATCGGCTTCCTGGTGCAGGCCGTTGCTCAGCTCCGTGGTTGTCGTCGTAGAATAGGTGGAACCCTTGGTGATGTAGGCGGAGCTTAACGATCCGGGGGGATCGTGCAGCACGTAGTCCACCCTGTCGGGGGCGGCCGTCATGAAGTCGGTACCCGTGCTCACGCCGCCCAGGAGGTAAGCCGTCAGCACGCCGTTCGACTCGGTAAAATTGGTAGGATAATACGAGAGGCTACCGACGGTAAGCGTAGCGTCTAACTTCTCAAGGCCGGTGGTCAAGTCGGGCGCGCCGCCCATGAAGGAGTAGGTACCTATGCCATTGTCGTCAAGCGCGATTTGCTGCTCTTTGGTATTGGTGGCGAATTGATTGGTGATGTTCACCGTGCCGCCCGATACCGGGACAAGGTCGGGCTTTCCTTTCAGAGGGGAGCCATCAAGCAGGTTCTGGTATTCCTCGAAAGCCTGCAGGAGGAAGGTGTAGGGCTGGCTCTGGCTGAAGACGGGATACTTGAAGGTGTAGCTCTGGTTCGCCTCGCCAGGGTTGTTGACTAAGGGAACGACGGTCTTGCCGTCGGCCAAGGTATAATCCTTGTCGCCGAAGTAGCCCGTGGTGCCCGACTGGGTGATGGTGAAGCTCGGCTGAGCCTGGTATTCGTAGGCCCATTCTGCATTATACTTCACCGTGTCGGTCTCGTCGAAGTAATTCCAGTGGGCCGCCACGTTGCCGCTGGCCGTCACCCAAGTGGAGTCCGTCCAGTTTTTCACGCTGGTCTTAAGGGCACGTGCGTCGGCCACGGGCGCATCGCGCAGGTCCAGCGCCTCCTTCTTGTTGTAAATGACCATGTCATGTCCGGTGATGTTCGCGTTGACGGTGATGTCGCCCACGGTATAGGCCACGGGGCGCAACCAGGCCACGTACTCGCCTGTCTTTTTGCTGACATGGATGGTGACCGTGCTGCCTATGGTTGCCACCCTGTTACTGTCCTCGTCGGTGTTGGGATTGATCCAGACGCCCTGCGCGGTCGGGTGCTTATAGAAGGTATCCAACTCCGCCGCTTCGGCAGAGGTGGCACTCTTGGCCCTGAGCAGGTATTGGGGGTTTGCGGCCGTCAGGGTAAGTACGTCGGCACCTATATTGTTCACGCGCTCGCCGTAGCCGTCGTCCTTGTTCTTCTCGCGGTCGCCGCCGACGATATAGCCTATCAGCTTCACCCGCGTGGTGTCACGGAAGATGAGGTTCGAAATGTCGGCATTGTAATTGAGTTCCTGGCCTGTCGTCTCGTCCACCAAGTAGCCGTCGTCCACGAAGAGGTGGCCGCTCTTGTAGACCTGCACCTTGTGCACGCCTATAGGCACGGAGATGGAGAATTGCCCGTCGGCATCGGTCACCACAGGATTGCCGCCCTGCATCTGCACGGCGTCGTCAATCTTGAAGCCGGCCCCTTCCACCGGATAGTTACCGCCGTCATAGATGACCTTGCCGCTCACGGTGAAGGAGGACACGTCGGTGAAGTCCTGCTCGGCCGTCTGCTTGCTCGGGCCGAGGAAGATGTTCTGGCTGGAGGGATTGAACTGATGCACGCCCATGCTCGGGGTGAAGATATAAGTAGTCCCCTGGCTGGAGTACGGGATGGTGTTGATGGAATAGCTGCCGTTGGCATCGGTCACGCCTTTGATGGCTAACTGCTGCGAGGTAGGTATCTCCGTAGTAGAGCGTATCTCCGCCGTGGGGTGGATGATGTCGCCGTGCATCTCGTTATGCAGGCCGTTCTGACCGGACTGGTCGAAGACCTGGGCGATGCCCTCGGCCTCGTCGAAGCGGTAATACAGGCTCAGCCCGTCTTCCTGGCCGCTGAGGTAGCGGTCGTAAGTATTCGCCACGTCCGTAGGCGTCAGCACCTTCTGCCAGAGACGCAGCTCGTCCATGTAACCTTTGAAGACGTTCTTGCCTGTCAAGGCGCCCTTGCCGTCGTCGCCCTGCGCACCGATATAAAGGGTGTCGTTTTGCGCCATGGCGTTGGAGAAGCCGCTCGGGTCGGGCGTCAAGGTGACGCTATACGGCGTCTGGCTGTCGTCCACATAAAGCAGCGCGACTCCCGTGGTATTGTTATAGGTAATGGTAAGCTGGTGCCATTCGTGGGCAGGCAAAGTGTAGTCGGAGAAGGAGGCCAGTTTGCCATTGTCCTCGCTGCCGTAAATGGAGAAGAGGACATGGCCATCGGCGTCGAGGCTGACGCGGTAACGGCCGGGGGCGTTGAAGAGGTCGCCCGCTTCGCCGTCGCGGTTCACATAAGTCTGGAAGCTGAAGTCGCCCGTAGTGGAGAAAGCCTTGGCCTGGAGGCCGGGCGTCTTGATATAGGTCTGCCCGTCGAACTCCAGCGACTTGTTAGCGAACAGGCTGCTGCCGTTGTTGTCGGCAGCCTTGACAAGTATGGAAACGCCTTGCACTGCCGTGCCGCCGCTGAAGGTCACCTTGCCGGTGACCACGGCCAAAGGCATGGCGTAGCCTACCGACTGGTAGGTGTCGCCCGTCTGGTCGGTGGTGACACCGCCGCAGTTCAACAGCCCGTGCAGGGTGTAGGTGTAGTAAACGCCGACCTGCATGTTCTTGTCCACGTAGCTGTAATCGCCTATGCCCGTGGTCTGCTGCACGGTGGTGATGGTGCTCAAGCCCGCCGCGCCGGCGCCCATCTGCTGGCGCACGATTTGGTAGGAGGTGAAGATGGTATTCGGGTCCACCGACCATTTGAGTTCCACCTGATCGTTATAGTAGCCCTTGGAGGCCGTAAAGCTGAAGACCTGCGTAGAACCTTTCGGCGACTTGATGATATAAGCCTGGCCCGTGGGCTGGCCGTCGTCACCTACGGGGGTGACGTCAATAGAAGCCACACAACCGTCACTATTGTTGCCACCATCGGCGTAAGCCCTGTTGTACAGCGCTATCCTATAATAATAGGTAACGCAGCCGTCAATGCCGGTGTTCAACCATTTCGTCGGCGTGCTTGCGGAAGTTTTAACTTTGTAAATGGGTATCTCGCTGTAACTAGCCTCTGCGCTGCTCCTGCGGTAGATGCGGATTTCCGAACCGGCAGGCTGGGCGTCCAACGAGGGGAACTGCCAGTCCACTTCCACGTCGCCGCTCCCAGTCGCATGCGCCGTCGCGCTGTTGAAGGAATTATAAAGGATATTTCCCGCCGATTCGCTGTAATAAACGTTATTACTATTCCAATGCGCGCGGTACACGCGGAACGTGTATGTACCGTGGTAGTTGCCGTTGTAAGCATTCTCAGGCATGGCGAAGGTGACGGTATGCGTGGTCTCGCTGTACGAATAATTCAAATTACCGGAAGTGGGGGAAGTCAGGGAAACCCAGGAGCCGCCCGCCTTGTATTCCACCTTGTAGCCGTCGGTAGGCGACTTGTCACTCCCCGCCGCCATTTTCCAGCTCAAGGTAATCGTCTTGGCCGCATCGTTGTGCGCAACGGACAGCCCCGTCGGCTGCGGATAGGCCGGAAGCGTATAAGCCCCGTCTTGATATTTATAGAGGTTGCTGCTATAAGCCCGCGCAATGCCCGTGCCCACGGTAAACGTATGGCTCACGTCCAAATAAGAGGCGGCCGGTTTGTTCATGGTCAACGTAGGCGTGCTGGTATTGTAATTCACGACATAGGTGTACGCATCCACACTACCTTCATACACATAAGCAAGTTGGGTGCCGGATTGGCCGCCTCCCCTATCAAAGGTATTGCTCACGTAGCCATTGTCATGGCCGGCGGCACCATTATAACCGGGAATATTCCCGAGAAAATAAAAGTTGCCGTTGTCGCCATTCCAATAAGAAGTGTTTTTGATAGACATCTGGTGCATATCAGATGAGGTGGTATAAGGATCCCACTCGTGATTATAGACACCATTGTCATTGCCGGTACCGCTGTCTTCCAAATGGATACGGAATTGTAACTTTAGCCCCGGACTTTTCGGATACCAATAAAGAGAGGCGACCCAATCATCACTATGCTCCGAGTCTTGACCACCGACACAAGTTGTTTCAGTATTGAACCACCAATTACCACCTGCAGGTTCTGCGTTGAATTCACCCCACGACAAGCTAGGAGTAACGGTATACCTCCGCCCATCCGAAGTGCCTGTGAGGCCATCCAAGGTACAAAGCTTTATGTAAGTTCCGCCATTGATGGAAACCTCGATATAGGCGTCGTCCATATCATAGTCGGTACCACTTTCCCAGTAATAAGGAAAGCGGAACTTGAACCCTTCGCCACGCGAGGAAGAGTTTGTAATTTCCATAGTAACTCCTGTGGCACTACTATTTAAATAAGAGCGCGCCTTTCCGGCAGCGGGCAAAAGGAGTAGGAACAAGGCCAGCAAGAAGCATCTGGCCGGGTAGCCGCCCTTAGATGGCGGCCAGCGTCGTAAAGTAAAGTTCATACGATTTAATGTTTAATTTATAAGGATTGTTCGTTTTCTCTTACATCTTTTCTTATACAGTCACACGCCTGCAAAGCTAAAGACAGGCCCCGAGGGAGGGGGCGACAAAACGTCACGAAAACGCGCCAAATTCCGCACGAACTTGGCTATCAATCCTTTGTGTGTTTACCATGGCAGGCGCCAAGCGAAGGCAATCCCTTTCCAAACTCTTCCCTTACCTTAGATGGGCTTACCTCAAAAAAGTTTTTCCATGCTTGTATCACTTCGTCATACGTATTCATATTCAGCTGTTTAAGTATGACAGCAGGTTTCGTCACTAAGTTTCGTGGCGGCAAGACAAGGTCTCGCGGCGAAATCTTAACGTCTCACGGCAAGAATTCAACGTCTCGTCGCGAAAATTCAACGTTTCGCGGCGAAAATTCAACGTCTTGCCGCCACGAAACCTTATGTCGTTCCAATAAAGTCCGAAGCCTTTCAAATATAAGTCCTGCTTTTTCGGAAAAACATCGGACTTTTGGTCGCTAAAAGTTCCATGTTTTCGCGCAAACTCCCTGCTTTTTTGCGGCCGGAAAGGAGGCAGTCAGGGCTGCACGGAACGGGTCGGTGACGAAAGCCTTAGTCACCGGCATCACGCTGTGAAACACCGGCTTGCGGCTGGTGACGAAACATAGAAAAAACAATGGAACCCCCTGTTTGGGGCCTAAGCCGCCCCCGCTTCCTCGGCGAGGCGGCGGCGGAAAGCGGCCGGCGAAAGGCCATAGCGGTTGCTGAAAAGGCGCTGGAAGGAACGCAGGCTGCCGAGGCCCGACTTCTCGGCCACCATCTCCATAGTCCAGTCGGTCTTTTCCAAAAAGGCGACGGCCTCCTGCAGGCGCAAATCGTTCAACAAAGTGGAAAGTGAGTCCACATCGGGGAAACAGATATGGAAGGCTTCGTTGAAACGGTTTCGGTTTGTGCCGAAACGGCGCACGAGGGCGTCGCGCGAGATTTCCGGTTCCAGATAGCATTTGTCTTTGTAAATGGCATCGCGAAGGGAGCGGCAGAGTTTTTCCATGCGGTCGCGCTCTTCAGGCAGGAAGCTGTCGGCCAAAGGCGCGGGTACGAGCTGCTCACTGCCGAGCAAGTCTTTCTCGCGGGTTGCCGCCCGTACCTGCATTTCCTCTATCAGCCGCAACGCGTCGCGGTAAGCGCGCTTCTTCTTCCTGTAAAGGTATTGCAAGGCGAAGGCCAGGCCGGAGAGCAGGAGCAACAAGGCAAGCGCCAGGTAAAGGGCATGGCTCAGGAATCCGCTGCGTTGCTTTTCATTGTTGAGGTCTGCGGTTTTCTCCTTCGTCTCGTATTGCAGCGCCAAGGCATTTACTTCGGCGACCTGCTGATTATGCTCAATGAAAGCCTTTATCGAATCGGCCCTTTCGTAGGCGACCAAGGCCTCATCATCCCTGTCCATCGCCTTGTAAATGTCATGCAGCATCAAACAGGAGAGGTACTGGTAATCCAACTGCCCCAATTTAAAAGCCGAAGCCTCGGCCTCCCGCGCCAGGCACAGTGCCTTGTCATAACGCCGCTGCTTGTTGTAGTAGGCGGC
>JAISGW010000133.1 GCA_031262895.1 Tannerella sp.
TCAGCTGGGCGAGCTGTTGCGCCATCTTTTCCGTTTCGCTGCGGAAGACGGAGCTGTCGACCACGGAGCCGTCGTAGAGGTCTTTGATGCGGTTCAGGCCGGCGTTGATGTGTTCGATGGAGCTGATTTGCGAGCTGATGCTCTTCAATTGCAGTTCGTAGATGGTGTTCAGGCCGGCCACGTTGCGGTTGAGCGTCTCCATCTGTTGCACATAGCCCGCCGTGTTGCGGTGTATGCCGTTGGAGACGTCGGCCAGCGAGTCGGTGATGTTGCCGAAGCGTTCCATGCCTTCGGAGATTTTCGAGAGTTGCTCCAGATATTTCTGGGTGGCGTTGGTCAATTCCGGTATCTTGGCAATCTGGTCGGCGGCTTCAAGCAGCTTTTGGATGCTGTCGGAAAGATTCTTGGTGTCGCCCTGGGGCAAATTGATAGCCGTGCCTGCGAAACTTCCGCCCCCCTGAACACCGCCTCCCTGGACACCGTTACCTTGAATAAAGACACCGCCTCCTACGCCTGCGGCGGCCGTAGCGGCCTGGCCCGTGAAAGCCGTGGAGCCGGAGAAGGAGGCTCCGCCTGCGACTTGGCCGACCACGCCTCCTCCGCCGTTCCCCCCGCCTTGCGCGAAGTCGGGCCTGTCCATCGGGTTCTTCGACTTGAGCACGGGGAAGACGTCTTCCCAATGGTATTCCGAGTTCGGGCGTTCGAAGCCGAAGATGAAGAAGACGAAGAACTCCGTAATCATGCCCACGGCCAACATGGTGTTCCCGTAAGGCAGGTGAAGGATTTTGAACATGGCGCCCAGAATGACGACCGAGGCACCCCAGCTGTAAACGAAGTTCAGCGTCCGCTTGCCTGTCCGGCTGGCGAGGAACATCTCTGCCTTATTCTTATATCTTTTGTATTTACCCATCTTTATCGCTTGTATCTTTCAAAATTGTCATGTTTATTTTTTGCCCCCCTTGGAACGGGAGAAGCCGATTTGTGTACGTACGCAGCGGAAGCCGATGTAGGAGCGGGGCACGTTCTCGTATTCGTAAGAACGCATGTCGGAACGGATGAATTGGGCAACGTCTTTCCAGGAGCCGCCCCTCACCACCTTGCGTTTCATGGCGTAGGGGTCGTCCTGGGCCGCGTTGTAATGCAGGTCGGGATTGATGTCGCTCATCTGTTTCGGGCCGGATTCCACATAGGCGGTGGAGGTCCATTCCGCCACGTTGCCGGCCATGTCGTAAAGGCCGAAGTCGTTGGGTGCGAAGGAGGCTACCTTCGCGGTAATCAGGTGCCCGTCTTCGGTGTAATCGCCGTCGCCGGGCTTGAAGTTGGCCAGGAAGCAGGCCTTGGTCGTCAATCCGTTGCTGTCCCAGGGATATTTGCGGTCGCTCTTTCCTGCCCGGGCTGCATATTCCCATTCCCCCTCGGTAGGCAGGCGGAAGGGTTCTATGGTTTGTCCCGGCGGCAGGTTGATGGACGACTTGAACAGGTTGGTGCGCCATACGCAGAAGGCCGTAGCCTGGTCCCAGGTGACGCCCACCACGGGGTAGTCGTCATAACCGGGATGCGTGAAATACATCCGCATGTAAGGTTCGTTGTAAGCGTTCTTGAAATCGTTCACCCAGCAGGTTTCGTCGGGATAGATGTTGACGATATAGGTGTTGAGGAAATCCCATTCGCTGGAGAGCGGCCGGGTAATGGTTTTGCGTACGACTTTTCCGTTCTCGTCGATATAGGCGGTGTCTTTGGAAATCATCACGACCTGGTTGGGGTCTGCGTGGTGGTCGGTGTCCAAGTCGCGCTGGGCCGGGTCTAAGCGGTTCTTGCGCAAGGCCGCCTCCGTATAGTCGTAGACCTCGTATTTATAAAGCATCTGCTTGGGGTCCAAGCTGCGTTCGCCGGTGACGGGATTGGTGTAGTAGACGCTTTCTATGGCTTTCCTTTCCTCGTCGGTAGGCCGTTTCCAGGGGATGGGCCGGCTCCAGTCCAAGTGGGGCGTTACCGGGTCGCCGTATTTGTCTTCGGTGATTTTGAAGAGGTCGTTGCCGCCGTAAGCGGGGTCGGCCAAGCGTTCGCGGATGATGGAGTCGCGCACCCAATAAACGAATTGCCGGTATTTGGCGTTGGTGATTTCCGTCTGGTCCATCCAGAATGCGTCGAAGGAAACCCCTTTGGTATCCGGTTGTATGCCCCAGAGCGAGTCTTTATCCGCCGGCCCCATCCTGAAGGAGCCGCGTTTGATGAGCACCATGCCGTAGGGGGCCGGTTCGTTGACCGCCGCCAGCCTGGCGCCCGTGACTTCCCCGCCGCCCATGCCGGAACGTCCGCAGGAACTGGCCAGTATAAGGGTCGCCATGAGTGCAAGCGTGAAATAAATTTTGTTCATCATTCTATAATATACGTACGCTTTTATGCTTGTAATTTCCGTTTTTACCTTTATCCAAGTTTATCCTATAACGTAAGACCACTTCGTGGCTTCCGCTGCTGCCTCTGAGCAAGGGCGAGGTGGGCAGGTCGTAGGCGTAGCCCACTTCCACGTTTCCAATCGTGGCGCCCAGCAAGAAGACCAGCGAGGTGTTTACCCTCCAGGATATCCCAAAGTTGAACAGCTTGTTGTACGCCACTCTGCCGGTAATGTCGGCCAGGAAGCTTTGCCCGTCCGTCATCATGAAGGCCGAAGGCCGCAATTCAAACAACGTGTGCTTAATTTGAATATTGTATCCCGCCGTCAAATTGTAGGAACGGGGGATGTAAGTGTAAATGTTTTCGTCAAGCTCCATCTGGGGTTCCATCAGGTGCATGGAGGCCAGCCCGAAATAGAACTGCTTGCGGGTATAATAAAGCCCTGCGGAAAGGTCGAAAGTCGTGCCGCTGACCGAAGTGGTGGGGATGGCGTCGTCTTCGGCCACGTGGTCGGGCGATTTCCCGCCTATCAGGTCGACCTTGGTGCCGTCGAAGGAAGTGGAGGCAAAACCCGGTTGCAGGCCGAGGCTCAACATGCCGCCGAATAGCTTGTGCTTGTAGGCCAGTTGCAGGGCGACGAGCGTGTTGTTGAACAGGCCGATGGGTTCGGTGAAGAGGAGGGCGCCTATGCCGAGTTTGGTGTTCGACAGCGTCAGGGGCAGGTCAGCTTGCCCCAGGAAAGGACGTCCGGCACGCGGGATGCCTATCCATTGCTGCTTCATCAGGGCCGTGACCTCCAAGTCGCCATTCACGCCCGCATAGCCCGGGTTGTAATAACCCATGGCCAAGTCGTAGCGACTGAACCAGGCATCCCATTGCGCCCGGGCCGGCAGGGCGGCGAAGGCCGACAGGAGCAGAAGCAAAGCCCATTTCCTCATGATAATGGAGAAACGGGCTGCCTTCTCATAAATTGTACGGCTCCCAGCGGTCTTGAAAGGCGCAGTTTGTTAAGCGCTGAGCAATTTCGAAAGGGTCGTCAGGAAGGAATTGAAACTGGGTGAGAGGTTGCGTGACACATCCATGTACGGGCTTATTCTTTCAGCCCAATTCGATTTTTCCATACCAACGGCTTGATAACCCTTTTTGGAAAGAGCGGCATGGCCTCCATCGTAGACGGCATCGGCTAAAGTCTCCCATGTGCCGCAAATAGCATCTTGTTCGTATTTCGCCAATACAGCCTGTTTCAATTTTGGATAAGCGCGGAGGAGAGCTTCCTTATCTCCCAAATACCAAGCCTCAAATTCTTCTATGGCAAGGCAGAATCTCGTCTCCGGTTGGGGCGTACATTTTGCCAACATCTCTTTTAATTCCTGCAAGAAGGAGTCCTTGTCCTTGTCGTCAAGGTCACAAATGACAACGACTGCTGCCGGGTAGTCGTAGCCGTAACCCGCAAACGTTTTCCCGAAGCCCTGCAGCAATTTGGGTAATTGATCCAGTAAAATACGCTTGCTTGCCCCCGTTTTTGGTTTTAAATTATGGGGCAAATGTCCGATACCCTTATAATGGCGTATTTTGTAGGTATCTTGCGTGCCCAATATTTTTGGGAGGAGCAATTTTAGCGCTTTTTCACCCGACAAGTCTTCTACGAGAAATTCTATATGCATTGCGAGCCGCTTCCTATTTGTCCAAATATCCGCTGTACCAAAGTCCGCCAAGCGGCAATTCTTCTGCCACCAGATTGTTGACTTCAGGCATGTCGCTTGCCCTTCGGATGGTAGAAAATCCGTCTTCTCCCTTTTCCAATATCCAAACCTCTTGGGGTTCCAAAGCATCCACGAAATAGGGCTGATGCGTAGTGACGAATATTTGCGAATGTTCTTTTGGCCCACTCGTATGCTTGCGTAATTCATGGGCCAAGGCGGTAAAGAGTTCGTGATAAAGTCCGTTTTCCGGTTCCTCTATGCAAATGAACGGCGGGGGTGTCGGGTCGTTCAGCAGCAGGAGGTATGCGAACAGCTTCAGCGTACCGTCAGACATTTGCTGGGCGTAGAAAGGGTCTTTAAAGCCTTTGTTATTGAAGCGGACAAGCAAACGTCCGTCACTTGTCTTTTCCGTGTCTATTTTATCGATTCCCGGGATTTTTTCGGCAATCTGTTTCAGGATAGAAGCAAATTGCTTGGGATAATCTCTTTCCATGAATTGCACGACATTTCCCAGGTTGTCGCCATGCATATTCAAATGTTTCTGGGGGCCGGACAGGGGCAGACTACGGGAGGCATCCGGGTTGAAATAGCATAAATACCAGCTTTCGATAAAGCGCATAAAATCGGCTATGCGGGGATGTTGTTTCAATGCGCCCAAGGTGGCGATGCCCAATTTCCTGGAATCCCGCAGTTCGATAGATTCACGTTCATTGGACTCGGTAAGGTCCATTTTTCCAATGTCTTCTTCAGCAATGCCCTCGTACTCGCCCTTCCATGCCCAGCCTTTTCCTTTATCCAAAAACAGGAACAGATAAGGTCGCCCCACTTGATTTTTTCTCCGTTGCCTCAAACGCTCTCTCAACACATAGGGACGGGAGGATTTGTCTTTGTCTATGAATAGCTCGTAGGTTATCGGACGGGAACTGCGATTCTCCTTGTAATGGATTTCAAACTCAATGGGTTCGCTGACCCCGTTGGAGACGAGGCGATCGAAACCACCTCGTCCTCCCGCATCGCAGGCCTCTTCCACGCCCATCTTCAGGCAGTCGGCCAAAAAACCAAAGGCATCGAACAGCGTACTTTTACCCGCTCCATTTTTTCCAATGATCACAGTCAATGGAGTCAGCGGCTCTTCTTTGGGCGCATCGTAGAGTCGACCCATTGTTACATTCCTCAGCGTACCGAAGTTCTTAATCCGAAAACCTTCTATGATGGCCATACGTATATTCT
>JAISGW010000224.1 GCA_031262895.1 Tannerella sp.
GCGACAAGGCCTCGGCGCAAACGTCTATCTCCGGCCTGACACCTATTGCCATGTATCAGGACAATAAAGTTTCCAAAGGCACTTGGGTGAAGACGGTGATTGTAGACAGCCTTGTCAATGTGGCTACCTCTTCCAGTTTGAAAACGGCCATACAGCCCGGCCAGGAGTACCGGGTACGCATCCCTGTTCCCGACCCGGAAGGTGTTTACCTCATCCGTTTAGGCGATAATAGCTTCGACCCGCAGACCCATGCCTTCACTGCTTGGAGTTGGGGCTTGAACAGTTTGAATGATGGTGCCCCTGATGCCGACCAAGGCATAGGGGTGGCAGCAACAGCTTATCGCGATTGCGACTGGAGCGACCAGCTTATCCGCGCAGCCAAGCCTAACCTCTTCCCGGACTTGGCCAGCGTACAGGCTTACCAGTCGGTGGCCATTCCCGTTTTCGACAACGACATCCTGCCGGATGATTATTTCAGCAATACGACGAACCCTTGGAAGGTGGAAACCAATACCGCTGCCACGACCCTCAACAGTTTCACCCTGTTGACGCAGCCCGTTGAAGGTACCTTAACCTTGATGGGTTCAAAGAAGAATTTAAAGGTTTTGTACAAGAGCAATGGTGCCGACCAATTGACTTCGGCAGTCGATTCCTTCCGGTATCGTGCCATCTTCACCGACCCCGAAAATTCGTCTCAGACGCTGACAAAGCAAACGACCGTCTATGTATATGTATTACAGAACAGGGGTGCTTACGCTACTTGTGCGGGCGGCCTCAACGTCCAGTTGAAGCAGCAGCCGACGGGTGTGGTCTTTAACTGGTACAAGGCCGACAGCACGAGTTTCCTGCAAACAGGTGCTTCCCGTTATATAGATTTCAGCCAGACCACGACCGCCGATTCCGTCTATATGATAGAGCCTAAGGTTACAGCTGCTTTTGCCGCCGATAGCTTGCAAGGCTATTATTTCCCCAAAGGACGGATGGTGTTCAAGAAGACGCTCAGCGGTGCAGCCGAGCAGATGCGTTGGACAGGGGACGCAAATAGCGATTGGAACAATCCGGACAACTGGGTGCAGGTGCTTGCCGACGGCAGTGAAATGCCCGTTACCTATGTGCCTACCCCCTGCACCAACGTGACGATTTCCTCCGGCGTGGATAATTACCCGGAGCTGGTGGATTCGGCTTACTGCCACGACATAGACATGCAAGACCGGGCTATGTTGAAGAATCCTCACGTGCTGAATTATGATTCCGCGCGGGTGGAATTCAAGCTCAAACCTTCCGAACGCGACCGTTACCTGATGTGGTCGGCTCCCATGTTGGATATGGTGGCGGGCGACTACCACTTCGACAATCCTGCTACCGGCGATCCGGAATGGGGTGACTTCCAGCTCAGTATTTTCATGGGCTATGCGAACAGCTTTAGCTCTTCGCAAGCTCTCGTAGGCGCATTCCTCCCTTTGGGAAAAGCCTTCAACCTGAAATTGACGACGACCTCCCAGAATGCCGACAGCGTACTATGGTTCCCCAAACCGAATACGGAATACGTCGGTTCGGATGGCAATAAGATCTCTTTTACCGGTACCTACAAACGCATAAACCTCGCCCGTTTCGTTACCGACGAGATGGAACCAGATGGTAAGGGTGATTACTTGGTGCCGGTGCAGTATTTCAGTGCCCAGATCACTAACGGGACGCTGCTTCAGGTGGTGAACCCTTACTTCGCCTATTTGAATTTTGACGATTTCTACCAAGCGAACAAGGATTCCATACAGAGCGGCTATTACCTCTGGGACGGGAAGACGGACGACGGCTTCGTAGGGGTAGTAGCCTCGGGTAGCAGCCGCTACCTCATTTCCTCATCCAAAACAGACTTTCTCAAGACGAGTCCCAATCAGATACCGCCGCTGCAATCCTTTATCGTGGCCAAGAACACGAACATAGGTTCGGCGGTAGTGCATGACATGCGCTATTCGCCCGCCTTCACCAGTACCAAGCCTTCGGCCTCTTATACTTTGAGGGCTGCGGACGTGCTTAGTGGCGGCCTCTTGCAAATCGGCCTGACGGAGGGTACGGCCTCGGCCTCGGCGGCCTTGGTTTACGACTTGTCGGCTTCGTCCGGCCTCGACAGCCACGACTTGCCTCTGGCTACATCCGACGCCATGCCCCTCGCCCTCTCTACCTTGGTTAACGGGCAGACCCCCCTGCTGATGAACAGCTCCAACGACTTCTCCTCGGCCGTCCTTCCCTTGGCCTTGAGCGCAAAGTCGGCAGGCGAAGCCACCTTGACTTTCACCGGCCTGAGCGACTTCGGCTACGACGTGTACCTGACGGACAAGACGAAGGGGAAGGAGACCCAATTGACGCCATCGTCCAACACCTATACCTTTACTCTGAGCAAGAGCGGGAGTATGACTGATCGTTTCAGCCTGCGCTTCGTTTATACCGGCCAGGGTGTCGTTACGGGAACAACGGAGCCTGAAGCAGACGCTACTTCCTTGCGTGCTACCGCCTTGACGAACGGCGGCTTTGAGGTGCGCGGCCTGCATCCCGGCACGATGCTGTATGTGTATGATGCCGGTGGACGCTTGATGTACCAAAAGAAAGTCACGGACGTTCAATGGACTGTCCCCGATTTGCAGATAAACGGCTTGTACGTCCTTGTCAACGACGGACGCTCCGTTAAGGCAAGGCTTTAAACGAGTTGTGCCGTTTGAATTATGCGCCATGGGTGGTTGCCGACCGACCACCCATGGCGCATAATTCATAATAATTATAGGATTGTAGAGAAAATCCCTACTTTTGTGGAAAATGAATAGCTAGCTTTCAATGGAAAAAATATGGTAAACTATCGACTTAAAGTTCAAGATCCGCTTTCTTTACGGTTATACACCCCTGTCCGTCCGGTTGGTTTCCGGATAATGGAACTGAATTCCGGGGAAAAGGAATCGTTTTTTCGTAATTTGGACAGGAATTACAATTACCTCGTGTTTTGGTTGGAAGGGAAAGCCCTGCTTCGTTGCAACGAGTTCAGCGGGCAAACCATAGAGGAAGGGCAGATGGTGCTCGTCCCGATGGCGGCCGACTTGGCCTGCCGCTGTCAGAGCCATTGCCGCCTGATGACTTTCGGCTTTGAAAAGTTCTTCGAATTGTCGGAAAGGGAATACGTGCATGCCGTAAGTGCCTTGGCCGCCAATGCGACCGATAGCTTCCAGCCGATAGCCATCAAGCCTCCTTTGGAGAAATTCCTCAAGGGGTTGGAAGTTTATTTGAGGAAAGGGGTGAACCGTTCGCTCCTGCACAAGCTCAAACACGCCGAGCTTACCATGCTGCTGCATTCTTTTTATACGGTAGACGAAATGGCGAATATTTTTCATTCGGTGGCTGGCAAGAGTATCGATTTCCGCATCAGGGTGATGCGCAATTACAGAAAAGTGGAACATGTGGAGGAGTTGGCAACCTTGTTTGGCACAGAAAAACGCGCTTTTGGGCGACAATTTAAGGAAGAATTTGGCACCTCTCCTTATCAATGGCTGCTTGCCCAAAAGGGCAAGCACATCCTCTTCAGCTTGGCTACTGAGGGATTGAGCATGGATTCGATAAGAAAGGAACACGGCTTTAAGTTTCCAGGCCACTTTACTCGTTTTTGCAAGGAGCAATTTCAAGCAACTCCTACGGAATTGGTAGAAAAACTGCGCTGTAAGAAGGAGAACCCTGACCGTTAAGGGAGGGGGGAGCGTCCCCCCGCTGGGGGACTGCTCATTTGTAAAACAAACAAACGGGGCTTTTTGTTCGAGGGCTTAGCATCTTTTAAGCTAATCATTCATCCAGTTCGACGACGGTGATGCCTGCGCCGCCGAATTGCACGTGTTCGTCGTGGAAACGGCGCACGCCGGACAGGCCGCCAAGATAATCGCGGATGACTTGCCGCAGGGCGCCGGTGCCGGTGCCGTGCAGAATGCGTAGGGGGGAGACGCCGACGAGGATGGCGTCGTCAATGAAATAAGCGACGGCTTGCAAGGCTTCGTCGCCGCGCATGCCGCGCACGTCGATTTCCTGCTTGAAATGCAGCCTCTTTTCGTGGATGCTGTCGGCGGTCTGTGTGCTAAGGAAGGTATCTTTGCGGCTCTCCTTTTTCAGTTGGCTTTTGCTCACCTTTTCGAGCCGCTTCAACTTGACGGTACTCTTAATCATGCCGAAGGCCACGGTGGCCTCTTCGCCTTGCACCGACAGCACTTGGCCGGGCGAGGTCTGCCCGTCAAGGCGCACGGCATCACCGACGGCGATGGGCGCGGGCGCCGGTGATGCCTGTTTCTTCTCTTTGCGGGCTTGCCGCCTTTTGATTTTTTCCGCTTCGCGGCCGAGGCGGTCCTCGGCTCCTTCGGCTGTAAGCACGGAGGCCTTAAAGGCTTCAAGCGCCTGCCTGGCCAGCCGGGTCTGTTCTTTCTCGGCCTGGGCTTCCTTGATTTGACGGATAGTGTTCTCTATACGGGCGTTGCTTTCGGCCAGGATGCGGGCGGCCTCGGCTTTGGCTTCACGCAGGATGTCTTTGCGCTGCTTGTCGACCTCGGTGATGTCTTTCTCGTAGCGGGCCGAGAGTTCTTCTATCTTTTTCTCCTGTCGGCGGATGTTCTCGCGTTTGTTTTCCCAATAACGTTTGTCGCGCACGATGTCCTGCAGGTACTTGTCTGTATGGATGTAGTCGGAGCCGACCTTTTCGGAGGCCTTGCGGATGACTTCTTCGGGTAAACCCGTCTTGCGGGCGATTTCTACGGCGAAGGAGCTGCCCGGTCTGCCGATGGAGAGTTGGAAGAGCGGCTGCATCAGATGGCGATCGTAAAGCATGGCGCCGTTGACGATGCCCGGCGTCTCCTGGGCGAAATGCTTGAGGTTTTGGTAATGGGTGGTGATGACGCCGTAAGCGCCTTTTTGATTGAAGCGTTCCAGCAAGGCTTCGGCCAGGGCGCCGCCTATTTGCGGTTCGGTGCCGCTGCCGAATTCATCAATGAGCAGCAGGCTGTGGCCGTCGGCATGGCGGTCGAACTGTTTCATGTTCAGCAGGTGCGAGCTGTAGGTGCTCAGGTCGTCTTCTATGCTTTGTTCGTCGCCTATGTCAATGAAGAGGCTGTCGAAGAGGCCGGTGCGCGAGCGTTCGTAAAGGGGAATGAGCATGCCGCATTGCAGCATGTATTGCAGCAGGCCCACCGTTTTCAGGCAGACCGATTTGCCGCCGGCGTTGGGCCCGGAGATGAGCAGGATGCGTTGTCTCTCGTTCAGTTCGATGTCGAGCGGCACCACCTCCTTGCCTTGTTGCTTGTGCGAGAGGTAGAGCAGCGGGTGCACGGCGCGTAACCAGTCGAGCAAAGGTTCCGCATGCAGTTCGGGGCGGATGGCGCCTGTCTCTTGGGCGAAGAGCGCCTTGGCACGGATGAAATCAATTTCGGCCAGGAAATCGTAGGAGCGGAGGATGTCGGGCGCCAGCGGCCGGATGAAGTCGGTCGTTTCCGTAAGTATGCGCATGATTTCGCGGCGTTCGTCGGCTTCCAGTTCCCGGATGCGGTTATTGGCTTCGACCACGGCTTCCGGTTCGATGAAGACGGTCTTCCCGCTGGCCGACTCGTCATGCACGATGCCCCGTATTTTCCGTTTGGAAGCGGGGGCTGCGGGAATCATCAGTCTGCCGTCGCGCAGGGTGGGCGAGACGTCCTTGTCGACTAAGCCTTCGGCTTGCGCGGCGCGCAGTATGCTTTGCAGGGAGCGGGAGATGCCGGCCGTGGTGGAGGCCAGGTCGCGCCGTATTTGCGCCAGGGTAGGGGAGGCGTTGTCCTTGACGTGGCCGAATTTGTCGAGGATGCCGCCGATGCGCCCGATGATTTGCGGGAAGAGGCCGACGTCTGCCGCCAAGGCCGCCAGAGCCGGGTAAGCGGGCGTTTCCTCTTCCCCGTTCCCGTGAAGGAAACGTACGATGGCCTGGATGGTTTCCAGCGAACGCTTCAGGTCGAAGAGTTCCTTTTCTTCAAGGAAGGTGCCTTCGGGGCGGATGCGGCGCAGGGAGTGGCGCAGGTCGAAGAAATAGTCGGAGGGGAACTCCTCCCCGCTTTGGAGCAGGCGCAGAAAATCACTGCTCCGGTCTAATTCGCTGCTGACTTGCGCGTAGTCGGCCGAAAAAGCCATCTCCGCCACGCGCTCTTCGCCCAGCGGGCTGAGGCACAGCCCGGAAACCAAGCGGCGCACCTGGTCGAAACCCGTCTTTGCCTCGAAATTTCCGGGATATATCATTTGATTTCTATCGTCGTCTCCTTGTGCATGGTAGGCTGGACGGTGATTTTCATCCGCTCTTTCCCCCGGACGATTTGGAACAGGCAACTGTTCTCGCCCGAGGCATCCACGTAGGGCGCGAATTTGTACAAATAGGAGAAGGCCGTGAGGTTGGCGTCGTTGCCGAAGGCCTCGGCCACTTGGGCGTAATGCAGCTTGTCCCAATACATGCAGTGGCTGAATCCGTTGGCGTCGGTAAAGAGCGTCCGTTGGTCGCGCAACGATATGGTGTGCAGGATGAAGGCCTTGTAGGCCGCGGTGAAATCTTTAGCCGAATGGTTCATGCTCAGTCCGTCTATGCGCTCCACGCGGTCGCCGGGCTGCAGTCCGGCCGCAGCCGCAGGCGAACCCGGTGCTACGGCGGCCACCTGGTCGAGCTGGTTGATGTCGTAGCTGATGCCCGTGTAATTATAGGCTTTCAGATTGACGAGGAATTGCACGTTGCGCGAATATTTGGTGTAAGGATATTGCATGAGCATCAGAGGCAATTGGGCCTGGGCGTAGTTCTCCAAGCTGAAGGGGCCGCTGAGCAGCTCGTTGGCCACGCATTCCCAGAGGATGCGCCCCGGTTTGCTGCGTTGGTCGACCAAACGCACGCCTAATTGCAGGAGATATTCGGCTTCCGATTCGGCCACGGTGTTGGGCAGGAAGGGGAATTGCGCCATTTCCTGCTTGGCGCAGTCGTAGCGGAAGCTCGTGGGCCGCGTCGGCGCGTGCAGGCCGCTGTAATTGGGGTTCTTCTTATAATAATAGTAAGTCTCCACCCGGATGTCGGGCTTGTCGGCCCGGTATGTCATGCCTTTTTTGAGCAGCTCCTTCTCAATGACGGCGTTGATGATTTTGTCGCGTCGGCGGTTAGCCGTGTCTATGGGGGCGAAGGCGAAGGTCTTGTAGGCGGCGTAACGGATGCTGGTGTCGGCGACGGCATTGGTCGTGAAGGGGCAGGTGAAGAGGCGTTCGCTGGTGTTCTCCAAGCTGTACATGGCGAAGGCCTCCGCCAACTGGTCCTCGGCAATGGCGTCGGTACGCTTGCAGTCCTTGGCTACGGTGACTTCCTTGTCGTCGTCGGCGATGTCGGCCACTTCGAGCGTCACCTGGTCTTTCCCCTGCGGGTTCAAGAGGCCGTCAACGTCGTTTCGGCCTAAGCCGGCCAGTTCGATGCCGTCGATGGAGAGGAGCACGTCGCCCGCCTTTAGCCCGGCCAATTCGGCGGAGGAGTAGGGGAAGATTTCGGTAATGACCGGCTTGCCTAATCCCCAATGTGGGGAGCGGCTGATTTCGTAAGCGAAGCCCGGGCGACATATCTGTGGGTCTTGGCCTTGGGCGGCGGCCGTCAGGGCGGCGGCCGACAGCAAAGCAGCAAACATCAAACGTTTCATCATCATAGAAGGGTATATTGAAGCATAATCATCCGCAAAATTAAGAATAAAAGTGGTGAGTTATGAGATATAAGTTATAAGTTGAGATTATAAGACTATGAGACGCTAAGACTATTAGACTAATAAGGCCAAGAGTTTCATCTCATAGTCTTACAGTCTTATGGTCTTACAGTCTCAATTCATAACGCATAATTCATAACTTTCTGTTATTTTTGCGGAGTAAAAATAACAGAAAGACACCCCCTCTTCCAAAAGTATCGGACAAGACCTGACAAATGAGAAGAATTGCCAATGACAAAATGGCAAAGCCCTGGCTTACAAACGGAAAAAAGCAACGTCTTGCGACGATGGGCTCGCGATAACAATTTGTCAAGACGTTAAGTTTTCGCCGCAAAACGTTGATTTCTTTCCGCAAGACCTTACATTGTATTTGTGCGTTCGTGAGTCCGTCGCGACGAAACAATACCTTTTCTTCGAATTCCTTATCTTTGTAGCAAATCTGTAAAACGATAAAATGATGAATGAAACAGAAACGCCAACCTTGGCAAGCATCAATGCGACATTAGACCGTATCACCAGATGGCAAGAGGAAACTGCCAAACGGCAAGCGGAAACCGCCAAGCGGCAGGAAGAATTTGCCAAAGGGATGAAGGACCTGCGTGCCAGCATCGAAAAGACCAGCAAGATAGTAGGGCAATTCACCAACAGCTGGGGCAAGACCATCGAATTGCTGCTCAGTCCATCCCTGGACTCCAAGTTCAAGAAACGGGGTTATGCCTTCGAGAAGTTTTCCCGTGAGGTAGAAATAAAGAACCATCTCACTAATGAAAAGGTAGCAGAAATAGATGTCTTCGTGGAGAATGGGGATTACGCCTTGGTCGTGGAGGTGAAGACCAAGCCCTGCATAGCCGACATTGACGACCATATCCAACGGATGGAGAAGATTCACAACTATGCCTTGAGTAAGGGCGACCGGCGCAAGTTCATCGGCGCCATTGCCGCGCCGGCCTTCTTCGATAAAGTAAAGACGGCCGTGATGGCCGCCGGCCTCTTCGTCATAGAAGCCTCCGAAGAAGCGGTCAAGATAGACGTCCCCAAGGACTTCCAACCCAAAGAGTGGTGAACACGATGGAGCGAGGCCTGCGCCGTGGGCGCATACCGAGAAGCTGATAAGAGTCGTATCATAATAAACGCCGGAGGCGTTTACCGCAAGGCCGAAGGCCAGCTCATAACCCCCAGTGAAACGAAGTGAAACTGGGGGCAGGTAAGAAGGCTCCCCTTAAACTCTGTAAGAGTTTCCGTATTTGCATGGCAAATACTATCTTTGTGGAAAATCTTCTCTGCTTTGCCACAGTTCGTTTCCTTTTTATAGTCCATTGCAAAGATAGGAAACAAATCTATTCCTTAACTTTGGCGGCAAAAGAGTTTACCCTTTACGAATTTTTCATTATAACCAAAAATCATGATTCATTTTACAAACAAAAAGAGGGGATGGCTTATCTTGGGAGCTTGCCTGGCCGGTATTTTGCCCGTCTTTTCGCAATCGGAGAAGCTTATTGATTACGTCAATCCCTTAGTAGGCACCGAAGGTTACGGTAACGTGTACCCCGGAGCACAAATTCCCTTCGGCGGCATACAGGTCAGCCCCGATACCGACGACCACGACTATGACGTGGCTGCGGGATACAAGTACGACCACCCCACTATCATGGGTTTCAGCCTGACGCACCTCAGCG
>JAISGW010000001.1 GCA_031262895.1 Tannerella sp.
CACCATGAAAGACCGCAGCCGCTATTCCGAATTCATCACGGGGGCAGGCCCGGCCAGTTTCGAACGCCTGCGGGGCACCAAACGGCAAAAACTCGGCCCTGCCATCCGGCTGCGTGCCAAACAGGCCAGGGCGGTCGCGAGGGCCATTCTGGCTGCCCCTGACAAATACCTCGTCGTCTGCGGCGATTTTAACGATACCCCTATCTCTTATGCCCTGCGTACCGTACAAGGCAAACTCGCCGAAGCTTACGTAGAAACCGGATGCGGACCGGGCACGACTTATAACCAGAATTATTTCTGGTTTCGGATAGACCATATCCTGCATTCCTCCAACATCCAAGCATACGATTGCAAAGTCGACAAAATCACGTATTCAGACCACTATCCCGTATGGTGCTATCTGAAATTTAAATAAGTGCTACTTGCGCTTTTACAGGGAAAAAACTCTATATTTGCACCCTGTTAAAAACGAATACAAACAAACGTAAATAAAAATACAAGATTCAAATGCAAAACAAAGGATTTGTGAAAGTCTTCTCCGTCTTGCTGACACTTGTGTGCCTGTTTTATCTGTCGTTTTCATTTGTTACGGCGCATTACGACAAACTGGCAGCCAAGTATGCGAATGGAGATCCTAAAAAGGAGAGTTTCTATTTAGATTCGTTAGCGACGAAAAAAGTCTGGCTCGGATACAATCTGAAAACTTGCCGGGAAATGGAGATTACTTTGGGCCTCGACTTGAAAGGAGGCATGAATGTTGTCTTGGAACTGAATGTGGCCGATGTGGTCCGTTCCCTTTCCAACAACAATCAGGATCCGAATTTCAACAAGGCCTTGGACTTGGCCAAGGCACGTCAAGCTACCAGCCAGACCGACTATATAGACTTGTTCGCTGAAGAGTATAAGAAATTGGACCCGGGCGCCCGCTTATCCGCCATCTTCAGCACATTTGAATTAAGAGATAAAATCACCCCGCAAAGTTCCGACGCGCAAGTCATTTCCGTATTGAAATCGGAACTACAAAGCGCCATTGACAACTCGTTCAACGTCCTGCGTACCCGTATCGACCGTTTCGGCGTTGTTTCCCCCAACATCCAGCGCATGCAAACGACCGGGCGCATCTTGGTGGAGCTGCCCGGTGTGAAAGAGCCTGAACGTGTGCGCCGGCTCTTGCAGGGCAGCGCCGACTTGGAATTTTGGGAAACATACAACCTGACGGAAATCATGCCCGCCCTTCAGCGGGTGGACGCTTATCTGGCCTCCCTCAACAAAACGGAATCGGCCGATTCCACGGAAACGGCTTCCACAAAGGCCGTCGAAGGAAAGGGAACGGCCGCCAAAGACACGCTGGCTTCCGCACAAGGCAAATTGAGCAAAGACTCCCTGCTGGCTCAACTGAGCGGCGACACGACCAACAACGCACAACAAGCCAAAAATTTGGCCGAATATACCCGTGAGCATCCCTTGTTTGCCCATCTGCAATTGTCCCTTTACAGCAACGGGCAACCTGCCGCTACGCCGGTTGTCGGCATAGCCAGGGCTTCCGACCGCAACCTGATTGACTCGCTGCTCAACCTCAAGCAGGTGAAGGAACTCCTTCCCCGCAACCTTGCCCTCAAATGGGCGATGAAGTCGAACGACGAGGCCGAGCAATTCTATAGCCTTTACGCCATCAAGACCAGCCGCGACGGCTCGCCCGCCTTGTCGGGCGACGTGGTCACCGATGCGAAGGCCGACTTCGCCCAAGGCGGCCTCAACCGCAATGAACAAGAAGTCAGCATGACCATGAACGCCGAAGGTTCCAAGGAATGGGCAAGGCTGACCAAAGACAATATCGGCCGTTGCGTAGCCATCGTGCTGGACAACTTGGTATGTTCGGCGCCGACCGTCAACACCGAAATCACCGGCGGACGTTCGCAAATCACCGGACATTTCACGGTGGAAGAAGCCAAAGACTTGGCCAACGTGCTCAAGTCGGGCAAAATGGCCGCCTCCATTAATATCGTACAGGAAGACGTGATAGGCCCCTCCCTCGGGCAGGAAGCCATCAACGCGGGCTTCTTCTCCTTCATCCTCGGTTTGGTGCTGCTGATGATTTACATCTGCATGATGTACGGCATAGGCCCCGGCATGATAGCCAACGGCGCCTTAATCATCAACGTCTTCTTCACGATGGGTGTCTTGGCCTCCTTCCAGGCCGTGCTGACGCTACCGGGTATCGCCGGTATGGTGCTCACCCTGGGTATGGCCATCGACGCGAACGTGCTTATCTATGAACGCATCAAGGAGGAACTCCGTTCCGGGAAGGGTTTCGCCAAGGCCATCTCCGACGGCTACGGCAATGCCTTCTCCGCCATCTTCGACTCCAACCTGACCTCCATCATCACGGGCATCGTCCTCTTCTACTTCGGAACCGGACCTATCCGCGGCTTCGCCACGACCCTGATCATCGGCCTCTGCGCATCCTTCCTGACCGCCGTCTTCCTGACCCGTATCGTTTACGAATGGCTCATAGCGAAAGACAAGATGAAGCATGCCACCTTCACGACCCGTGTCTCGAAGAACTTCCTCGTAGCGCCGAAAATCAACTTCCTCGGCTACCGCAAAGTGGGCTACCTGATTCCCGTCGTCTTAATCGTGCTGGGCGGCGTAGCCTTGGGCACCGTCGGTTTGAACACCGGCATCGACTTCACCGGCGGCCGCAACTATGTGGTTCGCTTCGACCAGAACGTGAATACGGAAAAGGTGCGTTCCATGCTGAACAGTCAATTTGCCGGCTCCAACGTGAGCGTCATCACGATAGGTACGGCCAATCAGGTACGCATCTCCACCAACTATAAGATAAACGACAACAGCCGCAATGTGGATACCGAAATTGAAGGGAAACTCTTCGCCGGTCTGAAGCCCCTGCTCCCGCAAGGGACGAGCCAAGACCAGTTCGTCGGCACCTACATACAGAGTTCGCAGAAAGTAGGGCCGTCGATGGCGGAGGACATTAAAAGCAGCGCCTATATCGCCGTTGTCGTCTCCCTGATATTCATGGCCCTTTACATACTGGCACGCTTCCGGGGCATCGCCTTCTCGGTAGGCGCCTTTGCCGACGTGACGGCCGTCACGCTCTGCATCATCGCCTTGTATGCGCTTTGCTGGAAGTTCATGCCCTTCTCCATGGAAGTCGACCAGACATTCATCGCGGCGGTATTGACCATCATCGGCTATTGTATCAACGACACCGTGGTGGTCTTCGACCGAATACGAGAGACCATAGGCCTCTATCCGAAACGCGACCGTTACCAGGTCATCAACGACGCCTTGAACTCCACGCTCTCGCGTACGTTCAACACCTCGTTCTCCACCTTCCTGGTCGTGCTCTGTATCTTCCTCCTGGGCGGCAGCACCATCCGCAGCTTCACCTTCGCCATCCTTCTGGGCGTGGTCGTAGGTACCTACTGCACCCTCTTCGTGGCGACGCCCATTGCCTACGAAATCCAAAAGAGGCAAATCGCCAAGAAGGCTGCCGCTTTGGAAAAGAAATGACTTTTTTATGATTAAAATAGTTTAGTGTTGATGGAGGCGTTGTTGAGTTAACAATGCCTCCATCCTTTTTTATCAGATGGGAAAAAACAAACTGGCAAAATTCGCCGACATGGCCGAGTGGCCGCACGTGTTCCAATACCCCTTCGACCGCCTGCAAGAAGAAGGTTTCGCAAACAAGGGAAAATGGCGGGAAGAAGTCTTCCATAATGCGGCCCCATTAGTATTGGAACTGGGCTGCGGGAAGGGGGAATATACCCTGGGCTTGGCCACACAGTCACCCGATAAGGACTTCATCGGCATAGACATCAAGGGCGCCCGCATCTGGAGCGGCGCCAAGGAATCCTTCGAGGAAGGGATGAAGAACGTGGCCTTTCTGCGTACGCATATCGAATTGCTGGACGCCTTCTTCGCGCCCGGGGAAGTTGACGGCATCTGGCTCACCTTCCCCGACCCCCAGATGAAGAAGCCCAACAAAAGGCTCACTTCTACCCGCTTCATGGCGCTTTACCGGGAACTGCTTTCCCCCGGCGGATTGGTGCATCTGAAAACCGACAGCCTTTTCCTCTACACTTATACGCTGGAGATGCTCAAGGCCAACGGCCTGAAACCTCTCTTCCATACAGCCGACCTCTATGCCCCGGAGGAAACGGCCTGCCCGATGGAAGAAGGGCTGCGCTCCATCCGCACCTATTACGAACGGCAGTGGCTCGAACGGGGTATCCCTATCAAGTACCTCTGCTTTTCCTGCCGGAAGGAAGGCGAATTCGTGGAACCCGAAGTGGAAATCGAATATGACGATTACCGCAGCTTCAACCGGCGTCAGCGGACAACTCATAA
>JAISGW010000044.1 GCA_031262895.1 Tannerella sp.
GAAAGAAAGTCTCCGAAACACGCTCGCCGAAATCAAAGCCGACGGACTGTATAAAGAGGAGAGACTGATTGAAAGCCCACAGGCAGCGGTCATCCGCGTGCAGGGAAAGGAAGTACTGAACTTCTGTGCTAACAACTATTTGGGACTGGCCAACAGCCCGCGCCTGGCCGAGGCGGCCGCCAAGATGATGGGGCAACGCGGATACGGCATGTCGTCGGTGCGCTTCATCTGCGGCACGGCCGACATCCACAAGCAACTCGAAGCAGCCATCTCGGACTATTTCCACACCGAAGACACCATCCTCTATGCGGCGTGCTTCGACGCCAACGGCGGCGTGTTCGAACCGCTGCTGGGCGAAGAAGATGCCATCATCTCCGACTCGCTGAACCATGCGTCTATCATCGACGGCGTGCGCCTGTGCAAGGCGAAGCGCTATCGCTATGCCAACGCCAACATGGAGGAACTGGAGAAGTGTCTGAAGGAGGCGCAGGCACAGCGCTTCCGCATTGTGGTGACCGACGGCGTCTTCTCCATGGACGGCAACGTGGCGCCAGTGGATAAGATTTGCGACCTGGCCGAACGCTACGATGCGTTGGTGATGGTGGACGAGTCGCACTCGGCCGGCGTGGTGGGTGCCACGGGACACGGCGTGAGCGAACTCTACGATACTTACGGCCGCGTGGACATTTACACCGGCACGCTGGGCAAAGCCTTTGGCGGCGCCATGGGCGGCTTCACCACGGGACACAAAGAGATTATCGACCTGTTGCGCCAACGCAGTCGCCCCTATCTGTTCTCCAACTCGGTGGCCCCGGGCGTGGTGGGTGCCGGCATCGAGGTATTCAAGATGCTCAAGGAAAGCAACGAGCTGCACACGAAACTGATGGGCAACGTGAACTACTTCCGCGACAAGATGATGCAGGCCGGATTCGACATCAAGCCCACCCAATCTGCCATCTGCGCCGTCATGCTCTACGACGCCAAGCTCTCCCAGGACTTTGCCGCCCGCATGCAGGAAGAAGGCATCTACGTCACCGGCTTCTACTACCCCGTCGTGCCCAAGGGACAGGCCCGCATCCGCGTGCAGCTCTCCGCAGGCCATGAGAAGGCGCAGCTCGACAAGGCCGTCGCCGCCTTCATCAAGGTAGGCAAAGAGCTGAAGTGCATTTGAGGAGTTAAGAATTAAAAGTTGAAAATTGAAAATTGGGCGTGGCCGAAGGGCTGCGCCCTTTCTTTAATAGGCCTCCTCCAGATGCAGGGAAGACCGTGAAAAAATTCACAACCTTCCCCGAATCTCGGGGAGCATCGTGAAAAAATTCACGGCCTTCCCCGAACCCCGGGGAGCATCGTGAAAAAATTCACGGCCTTCCCCAGCCTTGGGGAGCATCGTGAAAAAATTCACAACCTTCCCCGAACCCCGGGGAGCATCGTGAAAAAATTCACAGCCTTCCCCAGCCTTGGGGAACATCGTGAAAAAATTCATGGCCTTCCCCAGCCGGAGGGAGGCGAGGCCAATTCGCAACTAATGCGTAAGTTTGTCGCATTATTTGAAAAACGAGAGATTTGACAAGAAAAAAGAAAGAACTGCCCCTGCTGGAAGGGGTGCGTATAGAAGCCGTGGCCGCCGAAGGGAACGCCTTGGCCAGGGTTGACGATTATGTGGTATTTGTGCCCTACGGGGCGCCGGGCGACCTTTGCGACATCCAACTTACACGCAAGAAGCACCATTACGCCGAAGGGCGTATCCTGCGGCTCGCGGAGCCTTCGCCCCTGCGGGTGACGCCTTTCTGCCGGCATTTCGGCACCTGCGGCGGCTGCAAATGGCAGCACCTTGCCTACGAGGAGCAATTGCGCGCCAAAGAGCAGCAGGTGGTGGACAACCTCGAACGCATCGGCAAGATACATCCCGGGGAAAGGTTACCTATCCTCGGTTCCGCCCAAAGGCAATATTACCGCAACAAACTGGAGTTCACCTTTTCCTCCCAACGCTGGATGAGCTGGGAGGAGTTGCGCTCGGAAGAACCGGCAGTCGACACTCCGCGCGAGGGCCTCGGCTTCCACATCCCCGGCAAGTTCGACAAGGTGCTCGACATTGACACCTGCTACCTGCAGGCCGAGCTTTCCAACCGCATCCGCCGCTTCACCAAGACCTTTTGCATGGAGCACGGCTACCCCTTCTTCGACCTGCGCAAGCAGGAGGGCCTGATGCGCAACCTCATCATCCGCACTTCCGAAGCCACCGGCGAGTGGATGCTGATTGTCGTTTTCTTCCGCGACGAACCCGAGAAACGGGAGTCCCTGCTCTCGGCCGTGGCCGAAGCCTTCCCGGAAATCACCTCGCTGCTCTACGCCGTCAACGGCAAATGCAACGACACCCTCGGCGACCAGGATATCCTCCTGTACCGGGGCCTCGACCATATCACCGAAGAAATGGAAGGGCTGCGCTTCCGCATCGGCCCCAAGTCGTTCTACCAGACCAACAGCCGGCAAGCCTACGAACTGTATAAGGTCGTCCGCGACTTCGCCGCGCTCAGCGGCAAAGAACTCGTCTACGACCTGTACACCGGTACCGGCACCATTGCCAACTTCCTGGCACGCTCGGCCGCCCGCGTCGTAGGCATCGAATATGTGCCCGAAGCCGTGGAAGACGCCCGGCGCAACGCAGCGCTCAACGGGCTGCCCAACACCGCCTTCTTTGCGGGCGACATGAAAGACATCCTCTGCGAGAGCTTCATCGCCCGGGAAGGGCGACCCGACGTCGTTATCAGCGACCCGCCGCGGGCCGGCATGCACCCCGACGTCATCCGGGCCATCCGCTCGGCAGCACCCCGGCGCCTCGTCTACGTCAGCTGCAACCCCGCCACCCAGGCCCGCGACCTCGCCCTGCTGGCCGACCTCTACCGGTTGGAGAAAATCCAACCCGTCGACATGTTTCCCCATACCCAGCACGTGGAAAACGTGGCATTACTAATTAAGAATTGAAAGTTGAAAATTGAAAGTTAAGATTCAACTGCTGCTGCCTGTACTGTTTCTGGCCGCTTGTTCCTCCCACAACCCCAAAAGCCATCAATCGGCACAAAGGAAGACGGAGGATACGGTTGACTACGCGCAGATAAAGGAAAAGGGCGTGCTGCGAGCGGTGACACTATACAGCCCCACCTCCTACTTTCTCTACCGCATGGAGCCGATGGGTTTCGAATACGAACTCATCCACGATTTTGCCGAAGGCGAGGGCTTGGAGCTGGAGGTGCGGGCCGCTCGCGACCAGGCACAGATGCTCGAGATGCTCCGCTCGGGCGAAGCCGACGTGGCCGCCTATCCCGTCGTCTTCAACAAGGAACTGATGGCCGGCTTCACCTATTGCGGGCACGAGGAACAAAGCAGCCAGGTGCTCGTGCAGGCCCCCTCCTCAGGACAGGCGCCGGTGAACGACGTGACCGGCCTCATCGGTCGCGACGTCTACGTGCAAGCCGGTAGCCCTTACCACGAACGCCTGCTCAACTTAGACCGCGAGCTTGGCGGCGGTATACGCATCCACGCGCTCAGCGACAGCCTTGACACCAAGGAGAACCTCATCGCGCAAGTGGCCAAGGGGAAGATTCCCTTTACCGTGGCCGACGACA
>JAISGW010000081.1 GCA_031262895.1 Tannerella sp.
GAGAGGTTGCTGTACACGGTAAGGTAATTGCCGTGGCGAACGATGACGGAATAGGTCGGCTCCACGAAGACAGCGCTAACCACGCCATTGAAGACGGCGCGTGCTTCAGCTCCGGCGGAAGTTTGGAGGTCAATGCCGTTATTGAGCAGGCGCACATATTTCAATTCGGGGTGCTGTTGTTCACCGAAGGCGCTGACAACGGTATAACCCGCGTTGACCGGGGCAGGAAGCCGCCCGTAATTGGCAGCGAAATTGTCCGACAAGGCTTTTTCCGCCTTGGTCATGGCATAACCTCCTTTGCTTTCGGCCACGCGCGTGTTGTCGGCCTTGCCCTGGTTGGCTGCAGCACGCTCACGGGCGGCCTGCGCTTCCTTCGCGGCTTGGGCCACCTCGTCGGCAATTTGCCGCTGGATTTGTTTCTCCAGGTCGCGGGCCTGGCGTTGCTTCTTCTTCAGCTCGTCCTGCAACTGGCGTTGTTTGCGGTTGAGCGTCTGCACTTCCATGCGTTGCACGGCCTCGGCGGTCTCCAACTGTTCGTATTCGCTTTCGCGGGAAGCAAGGAGCTTCTGCTTGTCGACGCGTGACTTCTGGAGGGCGTCCCACTGGTCGCGCAGGGCCTTTTGCTTGTTGACGATGTCGCCCGCCTGCTTCTTCTGCCAGTCGGCATATTCCTGCAGGTAGCGCATACGGCGAAGGGATTGGGCGAAATTGTCGGCCGAGAAAATAAAGAGCAGCTTGTCTTGCACGTCATGATGCTTTTGCATCTGCCGGAGCGATTGGGCGTACTGGTCGCGCTTATCCTTGAGATCGCCTTCCAAACCGGCAATGCGTGCCTTGGAAGCGTCCATCTCCTTGTCAAGTTGCGCGACTTCCCGGTTCAGTAGGTCAATAACCTGCTTGCGTTGGCGTATCTGTTCGGTGAGCAAGTTCAAGCGGTCAAGAGAAGACTGGGCGGACTGGTTCGTCTGGGCGAGCAGTTTATTTGTCATCTCAATGCCCTGGAGGGCAGCCTGGCGTTGGTTCTCCAATTCGCGCACCTGGGCGGACTTTTGTCCGAAGGCCAGCGTGGCAACGCACAATCCCGTTATGACAAGCCAACACCTCATACCTTAGGTTTTAACAACTTCAGCAAATCGGCCAAGCCGACGCGTTTATAATTGGCCGGAATAGGAAAATCCATCCTCAAGGGAATATCGGTTTGCAGGCGCGAAAAAGTGATACCCGCTCCCGCAATAGCCTTTGCCTGGTTGTTCAGGCTCACATCCATCTGCATGGGAAAAGGCGTTCCCCCTTCGGTCCTTTGGAAATCAGAATAAGCCCATTTCAGGCGGAAGCCCGCATTGGGCAAGGAAATGGAAGTGTTCAGCAGCTTCTCGTCGCCATCGGCTCGAAAGACGTAAAGCAAACGGAGGGCATCGCGGATATAGGCTTCCATCGCACCGTCGCGTTGAGCAAGGTGAAAGCGGCCATAACGGGCAGCCGTGAGCGCACGCCGCCCCGGCTCGAAGATACGGTTGGTGAAAAGCGCCTGCAGATTATAGAAATTGAAAGCCAAGGGAACGTCTTGCTTGAGGTCATCGTAGGCAGCCACGAGGTATTGACGGTTCATCCGATCCATGGCTTTAAGCGTGTCGCGGCCAAATTCGATACGGGCCACTTCCAAGCCGAAAAGTGGCTGTATGGAAAATTGAAAGGCACTGTCCTTTACCATTTTCAAATCTACACGCGAACTCATCTCGTTATTCCCTCCCCACCAAATGGAAAAACGGGTACGGGCAGTCAAGGTATGGAAGGTGAGCGCCTGCCGCTCCACACCTTCGAAAAAGGACTTGGAGGTTTTTAAGGTCGGACTTTCCACGGTAGACACCCGACGGGGCGCCTTACAGGCATTAAACAGGAGCAGGGAAATACAGGCAAGCCACAGGTATTTGGCAGTTCTAATCGGCATTCTCATCTTCTATATAAATTCCTTTGGCTATTTTCTTGTCGAGCACCTCGCTTTTCTTGCCCATGGCTTTGGCTTTCTTCCATTCTTCAATGGCCTTTTCCTTATTTCCGCTTTTGAAAAGGATGTCGCCGTAATGTTCTACCAGTTCCGGGCTGTTGGTATCATCCTTTGAAAGGGCATTTTCTATGTAGAACTTAGCTAAGGAATAATTGCCTTCCATAAAAAATATCCAGGCGTAGGTGTCCAAATAAGTAGCATTGTCAGGTTCCAGCTTGATGCAGCGGGCACTCATCCGCTCGGCCCGTTTCAAATCCTTATTCTTGAGCGCAAGGAAATAGGCATAATTATTCAGCGTAAGCACGTTGTCAGGGTTATACTGAAGTGCCTTGTCATAATTGGCGAAGGCGGCCGAGTCATTTTTCAGTTCATGGTTGATGTCGCCCATCTGACTATAATAAGTAGAAAGCAAAGCGGTATTGTCGTCAGGCACTTCCTTCACTCCCTTTTCGCAAGCACCCAGCGCCTTGGCATATTCATTCAGCTGATAATAGCCAATGCTGAGATAGAAGTAATACTCGGGGGCCGTAGGGAAAAGTTCGACGCAGCGTTCACAGATGCGTACAATCTCTTTGGCATCCTGTGCCCGGATAGCCAAATCAAGGAGCTGTTGCCAGGCATCGGCATTTCCCGGTTCCGTTTCGGTGACCAATTGGAACTGCGCCTTGGCATCGGCCGCCTTGCCACCGGCCAGGAGCAGGCGGCCATACATCAGGTGCAGCGGATTGTTTTCGGGATACTGCTCAATAAGCGTCTTGAAAAGCGGGACGGTAGTTTGGGGACTTTGCTTGTTTTGTTGCAGGCGCAACAGATAACGCGAGAGGATGCTGATTTTGTCGTCAACGCCCAAAGCCGGGTTTGTCAGGGCGACGTGCAATTCTTGTCGGGCGGCCGTGCTGTCATGCCGCGCATCGTAATAATTGGCCATCGCTACAATATACAGGGGATTGGCCGGATCAATGGCATGCGCCTGCTTGTACGCCTTGAGGGCTTTAGCCGTGTCGCCGTTTTCCAGATAACTGTCGCCTAACAGAATGGGATAACGGGCTTCCGCCGGGAATTTCTCTTCCAGCTTCTTGATTTCAAGCAGGGCGCTGTCGGGCTTATCCTCGTCGTTATACAGTTTAAATTTCTGCATGGAAATGGCTTCGTTCACGCCCATGGCCGATTCCAAAGCATTGTAAGCGGCAATGGCCTGCTGGAACTTGCCGGCCTGGGTATAAGCGTCGGCCAGATAATAATTGAGTTCCTCTTTCTTGGGATACTCCCTGACCAAGTCCTGATAAACGGCAGCAGCCTCGTCATACAAACCGAGACTGCGGGAGATGGTGGCCAGCGCCATCTTATACGTTATATTATTACCCGCATAACGTACGGCGCGACGTAACATGCCCACGGCTTTTTGCGGCTGGTTAAGTTGCAAATAAAAAGAAGAAAGTTCGAAGAGCAGAGCCGAAGAGGTGGAATCCATCTCAAGGCAATGGTTGAAAAGGTCGAAGGCCGCATCGTATTTGCCCTCATCCCGCAGATTCAAGCCTTCATAAAAGAAGTAATCAAATTTGCGCTGCTGCTTTGCGTCATCGCCTTGCGCTTTCCCAAGGGCGGGGAAAAGCAGGGCAACCAATAGGACGATTGTAATCTTGTTCCGCATGAGATTTTCTTTCTTATTGCATTCCCGTATGTCCGAACCCGCCGCTACCGCGTTCCGTTTGGTCCAAGGCATCCACCGGCGTCCACTCCACCCGTTCATGGGCAGCCACGACTAACTGGCAGATGCGTTCGCCGTCGTTCAAGGCAAAAGCCTCGGAAGAGAGATTAACCATGAGGATGTTCAACTCGCCCCTGTAATCGGCGTCAATCGTGCCCGGCGCATTGAGTAAGGTCAGGCCGTGTTTGAGTGCCAATCCGGAACGGGGCCGCAACTGCGCCTCGTAACCGGGCGGCAGGGAGATATACAAGCCTGTCGGGATAAGCTGCCGTTCCAAGGGTTGCAAAACGACACGTTCTTCCAAATTGGCGCGGATATCCATCCCCGCCGAAAGGGCGGTTTGGTATTCCGGAAGCGGATGATGTGATTTATTGACAATCTGTACTTTCATTTTCCCGGGAATTTGCTGGCAAAGGTACGTGAAGCAAATGATTTTCGGCAAACAAAATTCATATCTTTTCCTATCTTTGCCACTATGAAAGGAACTTACGACATCTGGCTGCGCCGCTTGTTCCTGTTCGCGAGCGCCATTTTGGCAACAGCCTGCCATAGCCATACACAAGAAAAGAAAGAACAAGAAACGCATGAACACGGAAACGAGGCAATCCTGCTCAGTGCCGAGAAGGCGAAAGAGATGGGTCTTCGTACAATCACTCTTGAAAGAGGCGATTTCACCGAAACTATCAAAGCCGCCGGCCGCATCCTGCCGGGACAAGGCGACGAGCAAGCCCTGCTCGCCCGGACGCCGGGTATATTGCACTACGCCGGCCCTCGCATAGCCGAGGGGCAAGCCGTAAAGAAAGGAGAAGTACTTTTCACCTTGTCCGACAGCCTTCTGGTTGAAGGACAAATCAGCGTCCGC
>JAISGW010000141.1 GCA_031262895.1 Tannerella sp.
CGTCTCGGCCGCATGTATCTGCAAGTGCAGGCCGTTTTCCCGCGCGTAGGTGTCGACCCATTGCAGGGTGGGTGCGGATACGGTGTAAATGGCATGAGGTCCCAAAGCGAAGGTGATGCGCGAAGCATACTGCAGGCTCTGCTTGTGCAAGACCCGGATGGCGCGCTTGCTCTTCTCCGCCGTTTCCGCGTTAAAATGGTCAAAGCAGGCGCCCGACAAGACGGCGCGCAGCCCCATCTCGTCCACGGCCTGAGCCGTTGCCGGAAGTTTGTGGTACATGTCGAAGAAACAGGTCGTCCCGCTTTTTATCATCTCCAAGCAAGCCAGCTTGGCGCCCCAATAGACGTCTTCTTCAGTCAACTTCGCCTCGTTAGGCCATATTTTCTCTTCCAACCAAGGCTTGAGGGGCATGTCATCACCGAATCCCCGGAAAAGGGTCATGGCCGCATGCGTATGGGCATTGACAAAACCGGGAATGAGGGCTTTTCGCTGCCCGTCAATGATAGTATCGGCTCCCGTTTCTATTCGATTATCTATTCTTTTGATGCGGTTCCCTTCGATAAGGACATCGGTCGGTTTCCCGTCCAATTCCGCCTGTCTGATGAGGATGGTGTTCATAAGGAATTCTCTTTATTCCATTTAAGCAAATGCCCGAAACATTGTTTTAATTTTGAGTTACTTCTAATTATATGATATTTAAAACCCAAGTATTCACTTTTGATGCTTAATTCTTCTTCAATAGCCGCTTCTTTCGCCTCTTCTCCAGAGAGATAATCTGCAATAAGGCGTAGGAAGTAATTCATTCTCATCCCTATAACTTTTGTAGAATATATTTGCCTTTGTTTTTCGAAGTCCATCTTTTCCATTAAACAAAAGGGAAAGCAATTTTATGGTTTGTTTTACTTTTTCATCCTCATTATTCGATGAGAATATGACCTTGCTATTTTTAGAATCATCTTCTTGTTTGATAATCTCTTCTACATTATACTTAGAAGGAGCCATTATGTTGTCGAATGAATCGCTTTTATGGCTGTTACAGTAACTACATGCCAGATAGAGGTTGTCCCAGTCATTTATTAACTCAGGATGATTATGTTGCGACTGGAGATGCTCTATTTGAAAATCTGTGTCTACAAGACGCTCACAGTAACAGCATTTTCCATATTGGTCATCCAATAGTTGCTGGTTTATATTTTCGTTATTTTCAGCAAAGGCTTGTTTAGTTTTTCTTACCCGTATCATCAGCTTTTCTGGTTCGTAGTTCCAAATATTTGGCTTTTATTGATGGGGCTAATGCTTCTGGAATTTTATCAAAGTCTTCCATCAAATAAGTTTTCTCCTCCTTCTCGGAAGCAGAGAGCGTTCCCCTATTCATCAATTTTTCTAATCGTTCCAAGCGAAGTTCGATATCGTTTGATGTGGTCTCTGCTCCGAAATAGCCTTCCACCAAGGCTTCGTATGAATAATCTGTCAAATCCGTAATAGGCCTCCGATGCTCTAAATCAAAGGCTACGATATTCGGCAAAGAATTGAGAACAAAGGGAGAGTGTGTTGTAACAACGAACTGTATCCTTGGAAAAATTTTCGTCAATATAGGAAGTATCATGCGTTGCAATTCCAGATGAAGATGAGCGTCTATTTCATCTATCAATACGATTCCTTGTTTGTCGTAAGCTTTTGTCAATGAATCCGTCGTTTGCATTTTCAATATCAAGTCGGATACAATGTCCATAATCGCAGAATACCCGGCTGCCAACTGCGTGAATTTAAAAGGTTCTTTCCCCTCTTGTTCTATTTCGAAAGCATAATTTTGTGGATTAAATTTGAGTTCTAACTTTTCGTCTCCAAATATTTGGCAAAGTAAATCTTCAAAGGAATTGAACCAAACAGCTATTTTTTCGGCTTCTTCATCCTTATGTTCCATACGATAGAATGCCTCCTGCGTCTTACAATCCAACAAGAACTTCAGAAATTGATCGGTCTTTTTCTGGCTAATTTGCGCAACAGGGGTCAAATTCGGTTTCTCTACTGTCTTCGGTTCTATCATTACCGTCTGATGCTCTACTCCATAGTAAGCAATAATAAAATCCCCTTTATGAAAACTCTCCGACAAGGCATATATATCATTAAAAGAAGGAATTATCTTTCCATATACAGAATTAAGTCGTTCTTGATAAGACTTTATTCGATTCTTCGTTTTAACAATTTCCAAGTTATCGCCTCTTTCTTCAGCCCGTTTCAAATTGCCTATATCCTGTTCTAAACTTTTTTTGAAAGAGATGAAATAGAGACTTTTGTCTTTCAGAATATTCTCTAAAAACTCAAGAAGAGCGTTTAGCAGTACCGTCTTTCCGCTGCCGTTTCTGCCAGTGATGACAAGATGCTTCCGTACCTTGTCATCAATGGGAATATCAAAACCTTCCAAGTGGAAGACCTTGTTGACTTTGATATTTGTCAAGAAATACTCCATGATACCTTATTTATACTCCCGATAAAATTCGGCGACGGTTTCTATGCCTTTGTGAAAGAAGTCGAGACGAAGACTTTCGTTGGGTGAATGGATGGCGTTCTGCTCAAGGCCGAAGCCCATCAGAACGGTTTTAATGCCCAAGACCCGTTCGAAATCGGGGACAATGGTGATGCTGCCGCCACGTCGCATGGGCAGGGGCTTTTTGCCGAAGACCTTTGTCATGGCGCGTTCGGCCGCCTTGTAAGCGGGCAAGTCGATGGGACAAACGTAACCGCGTCCGCCATGTGTATAATGCACCTTCAACTTTACGGAACGGGGTGCCAATTGCCGGATATAATCTTCAAAAAACTTTCCGATTTTTTCGGGGTCTTGGTGCGGCACGAGGCGGGTCGAAACCTTGGCAAAGGCTTTCGAAGGCAAAACGGTCTTGCTGCCTTCGCCTTGATAGCCACCCCAAATGCCGCAAAGATCGAAGGAAGGGCGGCAACTGTTGCGTTCAATGGTGGAATAGCCCTTTTCGCCGGCCACCTCATCGACGCCGATAGCTGCTTTGTAGGCGGCCTCATCGAAAGGTATCTGCGCCATCATGTGCTTTTCCTCGGCAGAAACTTCTTCAACGTCATCATAAAAATGAGGAATCGTGATATGGCCGTCGGCATCGGTCATCTGCGCCATCAATTTACAGAGAACGTTGAGCGGATTAGCCACGGCTCCACCGAAATGACCGGAATGCAAGTCGCGGTTGGGACCGTCCACATCCACCTCCCAATAAGCAATGCCGCGTAGACCGGTCGAAAGCGAGGGTAGCTCGGCACTGAGCATACTGGTGTCGGATACAAGGATGACGTCGGCTTTAAGCAGCGCTTTATGTTCCTTACAGAAGGCTTCCAAGTTAAGGGAACCGATCTCTTCCTCGCCTTCAAGGATGAATTTCACATTGCATTGGAGCAAGCCGGAGCGTAGCGCTGTCTCAAAACCTTTCACCTGCATCATGGATTGCCCTTTGTCGTCGTCGGCCCCACGCGCCCAGATACGCCCATCGCGGACGACCGGCTGAAAAGGTTCGCTTTTCCAAAGTTCAAGCGGCTCGGCCGGCATGACGTCGTAATGGCCGTAAACCAATACAGTTTTAGCTTCAGGCGAGCCTATCTTTTCACCGTAAACGACGGGATTTCCGGCAGTGGGCATCACTACGGCTTTATCGGCCCCGGAAGAAAGTAACAGTTCCGCCCAGCGATTGGCGCAGGCAACCATGTCGGCCTTATGCTCATGTTGGGCGCTTACGGAGGGTATCCGTATTAATGAAAACAGCTCTTCAAGGAAACGCTCCTTGTTGGCTTCTATATACGCTTTTGTATCCATTTCCTTATTATATATAATGTATGGGGCAAACTTACGACAAATTAAGAAACCGACAATTTGTCCGGGTGATTTTGTCTGGCCCAAAATCAATTCTGTACATTTGCACCGGAAATTCAAAGTGTAAATACTATTTACTTAATACCGGAAATTTATGAATGACTTAAACAAAATGACCATCGTACATGACCTTTGGATACAAGGAGCGCATTTCGGATTGCTTCTTGTGAAGGCAGCTCTTATTCTCTTGTTCGGCCGCTTGATCATGCGTTTCGTCGACAGGTTGATACGCAAACTTATGGACAAACGGGGCGTGGAACCGAGCGTCAAAACCTTCCTCATCAGTTTAAGCAATGTACTGATGGTTATTCTAATCGCCGTCTCCATTGTGGGAGCTTTGGGTGTGCAAACCACCTCCTTTGCCGCCTTGCTGGCTTCAGCCGGCGTCGCCATCGGCATGGCTTTGAGCGGAAACCTTTCCAATTTTTCAGGCGGCTTGATGATACTCCTGTTCAAACCATTCAAAGTAGGCGATTCCATTTCTGCCCAAGGAATGAACGGCACCGTGAAGGAAATCCAGATTTTTCATACCGTATTGGTAACGGGTGATAACAAACGGGTGTACATCCCCAACGGGGCACTCAGTAGCGGAACGGTAGTCAATCTCAATGTGGACAAGCGGCGCGTGGAATGGATCATCGGCGTCGACTACGGCACGGACTTCCAAAAGGCGAAAGCACTCGTCGAAAGACTCTGGACGGCCGACGCTCGCATATTAAAGGAACCGGCGCCTTTCATTGCGCTGCAAGCCTTAGCCGACAGCAGCGTCAACCTCGTCGTACGCGTCTGGGTAGAGGCCCCCGACTATTGGGGCGTTTACTTCGACATGAACCGTTCCATTTATGAAGCCTTCAATGCCGCCGGCATCAGCTTTCCTTATCCGCAACTCACCGTCCATCAAGGGAGTTGAATCGTATCAACGGGATCTGCTTTGCAAGATGCGGCCGCCGGCCGGGACGTCTTCCGTCACCCAGATGTTCCCTCCTACCATAGCACCGCGGCCAATAGTAATGCGCCCCAAGATAGTAGCATTAGAATAAACGATAACATCATCTTCCAATATAGGATGGCGGGGAATACCTTTGATGGGTTTGCCGTCCGCATCAAGTGGAAAGTTTTTGGCACCCAAGGTGACACCTTGGTAAAGTTTGACGTTGTTGCCTATGATACAGGTTTCGCCGATGACAACGCCCGTGCCGTGGTCGATGGCGAAATGGCTGCCAATGGAAGCGCCCGGATGGATATCTATGCCCGTCTCGCTATGTGCCATCTCTGTGATGATGCGCGGGATGAGTGGCAAGCCCAGCAGCAGCAACTCGTGAGCGATACGGTAATTGCTGATGGCCCGGATGGCAGGATAACAGAAGATAACTTCGCCGTGACTGTGCGCCGCCGGGTCGCCATTGTACATAGCTTCCACGTCGGTGGCCAGGATGCGACGCAAAGCAGGCAGGCAGCCGATGAAACGGGTCGCTATCGTAGCGGCCTCTTCCCTTTGTTCGGCCGAACAGCCGCCTTCATTTCCGAAGCAAAGACCGGCAAGCACCTGCTCGGAAAGCAGGTCAAACAAACTCTCGACATCAACCCCTATATGGTAGCTGACCGTATGCCGGTTGACCCTGGAGTTCCCGAAAAAGCCTGGAAAAAGGATGGCGCGAGATAGCTCCACAATTTTTTGCAAGGTATGCGCGGAAGGCAAGGGATTACCTTCGGTATGCTGATGGAACAATTCTTTATACGACGAACTGTCGGACAATTCTTCGACGACTTGCGTCAAAATCCGGGCGAGATATTGTGCATTCATGGGGCAAAGATACGCATTCCCGCCGCTTCCGTCCGGATGCGGGGACAGTCCTTGAATATATTTTCCGTAACTTTGCCGTCCAAATCGAATAAGCATGCCGCAACAAGAAAATTCGCCGCTCATCTTAGGGACAGAACGAATAGGCAAACTTCTAAAGAATTACGCGATTCCGGGCATCATCGCCATGACGGCCTCCTCGCTTTACAATATCGCCGACAGCATCTTCATCGGCCAGGGTGTAGGCCCGTTGGCCATATCCGGTCTTGCCCTGACCTTCCCTTTCATGAACTTGGCAGCCGCTTTCGGCACGTTGGTGGGCGTCGGCGCATCTACTGTCGTATCGGTCAAATTGGGGCAAAAAGATTACGAAGGAGCCAATAAGGCATTGGGTAACGTGGTCGTGCTGAACTTGATTATCGGTTTGTGCTTCACCTTCGCCAGCCTCTCCTTCCTCGACCCCATCCTGCGCTTCTTTGGCGCCGGCGACGCCACCCTGCCCTATGCCCATTCCTATATGAAGGTCATCCTCTTCGGCAACGCCGTTACCCACATGTACTTCGGCCTGAACGCTGTGATGCGTTCCTCGGGACATCCCCGAAAAGCCATGTATGCCACCCTGCTTTCAGTCTTCATCAATATCATCTTGAACCCGCTGTTCATCTTCGGCTTAGGCTGGGGCATCAAAGGCTCGGCTTTGGCGACAGTCATCTCGCAGTGCATCTCCTTGGGTTGGCTGCTGTTCCACTTCAGCAATCCAAAGGAACTGCTGCATTTCAAAAAGGGCATCTATACCCTGAAAGCCGAATACGCCAAGCCCATTCTGGCCATAGGCCTTTCACCTTTCCTGATGAACCTTTGCGCCTGCTTAGTCGTCCTGCTTATCAACCGGGGCTTAAAAGAATACGGCGGCGATTTGGCCATTGGCGCCTACGGACTGGTGAACCGCATTATTTTTCTTTTTCTGATGGTGGTGATGGGCTTGAACCAGGGCATGCAGCCCATAGCCGGCTACAATTTCGGCGCGCTGCATTACCACCGCGTGACCGAAGTGACCAAGCTGACCATCGTCTGGGCCACGGGCGTATGTACCTTAGGATATATTGTCTGCAACCTTTTCCCCACCCACATCATCCATGCCTTCACGCGTGACGCCGAGCTGACCTCGGCGGCTGTCTACGGCATGCACATCGCCTTTGGCGTTTTCCCGACGGTAGGCTTCCAAATGGTTTCATCCAACTTTTTCATGTCCATTGGAATGCCCAAACAAGCCATCCTCCTCTCGCTGACCAGGCAACTCCTCTTTCTGATTCCCGGTCTGCTCATCTTACCTTCCCTGCTCGGCATAGCCGGCGTGTGGCTCAGCCTCCCTGTCTCCGATTCGGCCGCTTTCCTCTTGGCGCTCTTTCTCTTTATCCGGCAAATCCGCAAGTTCAAAAAAGCGGAAGCAGCGCAGGGACAAAAGCCCTGACCCGCAGGGTACAAAAAAAGAGAGCAGCCACCTTCTCTACTCTCTCTCTGTACTTGCGTTTACAGCTAAGAAGCACGGTCCTTTATTTCACAGAACCGGACAACTCTGCACCTGGTTTGAACTTTACAGCCTTACGGGCAGCGATGTTGATGACTTCCTTGGTTTTAGGGTTCACTCCTTTACGGGCAGCTTTTTCGGTGACGGAGAACGTTCCGAAACCTAAGATTGCGACTTTTTCATCTTTTTTCAGCTCAGAGGAAATTACCTCGGCATAGGCGTCAACTGCTTTCTTGGCATCCACCTTGCTTAACCCTGACTTTTCGCTAACGGCCGCAATAAATTCAGTCTTGTTCATGATAAAAACGAATTTGATTTATTAAACATCTGTTTGTTTTGATATGTAGCCCCAAAAGTAGTTCTTTTTTTATTCCCAACAAAAAATCAATTTTATTTCATTGGAAAATAAAGAAAACAAGCCCTGTGAAAGGGCCGAAAAGAAGGAAAGTCGGCACAAAAAAGGATATCTTTATTTGGCTGGTTCATGAAAACGCTCTACCTTTGTCCCCCAAATTAGCGGTTACCAACCAATTAGAAAGTATAAACGAATAAAAATACAGCAACAATGAAGAAAGGCATTCATCCGGACAATTATCGTCCGGTCGCATTCAAAGACATGTCCAACGACGACACTTTCATCACCCGTTCCACGGTCAACGCAAGGGAAAACATAGATATTGACGGCGTCACATATCCCTTGGTCAAGGTGGAAATTTCAAACACTTCGCACCCCTTCTACACAGGCAAATCCAAATTGGTGGACACCGCAGGCCGCGTGGACAAGTTCATGAGCCGCTACGGGAACCGGAAAAAGCATTAAGCCGTGGAGACGGTTTTAAGCGGCATCCGCCCGACAGGCAACCTGCATCTGGGCAATTATTTCGGAGCCGTAAAGAGCTTTGTCAAGCTGCAAGACGAATACAAGTGCTTCTTCTTCATAGCCGACTGGCATTCGCTCACCACGCATCCCAAACCGGCTGACATCCAGCAGAGCGTGCGTACCATCCTGGCGGAATACTTAGCCTGCGGCATTGACCCCGAGAAGGCGGCTATTTATGTACAGAGTGATGTACCCGAAGTATTGGAGCTTTACCTCTACCTCAACATGAACGCCTATTTGGGCGAATTACAACGCGTGACCACCTTCAAGGAAAAAGCCCGCAAACAGCCCGACAACATCAATGCCGGACTGCTGACTTATCCTACGCTGATGGCTGCCGACATCATCATCCACCGCGCCGACAAGGTGCCCGTGGGCAAAGACCAGGAGCAAAACATGGAAATGGCTCGGAGATTTGCCCGCCGTTTCAACCAGATGTACGAAGTGGATTTCTTTCCCGAGCCGGCCTCGTTCGCATACTCCGACAAGGCCGTCAAAGTGCCCGGCCTCGACGGGAGCGGCAAGATGGGCAAGAGTGAAGGCAATGCCATTTATCTGGTAGACGACGCGACGACCATCCGCAAGAAGGTCATGAAAGCCGTCACCGATGCGGGACCTACCCTACCTAACAGCGAGAAACCCGAACCGGTGGCCAACCTCTTCACCCTCTTGGAAATCGTTTCGCCCAAAAGCACCTACGATTATTTCAACGAGCAATACAACAATTGCAGCATACGCTACGGTGACTTGAAAAAGCAGCTGGCCGAAGACATCATCGCCTTCAACACGCCTATCCGTGAGCGCATCCTGTCGTATTCGAGCGACCTGCCATACATGGAACGTGTGGCGCGCATGGGCGCTGAAAAAGCCCGCGAGAGCGCGTCCAAAACGCTCAACGAAGTGCGTCACATCATCGGCTTCCGCAGCTGTTGACACTTCTGATAAGCCATAAAAAAGCCCGGCTCCAAAAGGAAGCCGGGCTTTTTTATGGCTCTTGCCGTTCAACGCGTGAACTTATAGATGCACTCGCTGTGGTAAGTCTGTCCCGGACGGAGTACTGTCGAGGGGAAATTGGGATGGTTGGGGCTATCTGGATAATGTTGCGCTTCGAGGCAGAGCGCGCCGTGATGCGGATAAGTGACGCCACCCTTGCCAACGTCCTTGCCCGTCATGGCATTGCCCGTATAGAACTGTATACCCGGTTCACTCGTATAAACCTCCAAGGTGATGCCTGTGGCAGGCGAGGTCACACGCGCAGCCACCTTGCTGATGTCGCCGCCGGTATTGAGCACCCAGTTGAGGTCGTAACCGCCGCCTAGCTTCAACTGGTCATAATTATCGTTGATATGCGTGCCCACGGCCACGGGTTTCCGGAAGTCCAGGGGTGTCCCGGCCACAGCGCGTATCTCGCCGGTAGGGATAAGGCCCGGCCCTACGACCGTGAAGCTGTCGGCGTTGATTTGCACGAGGTGATCCAGTATCTGGGAGCCTGGCTTGCCGGAAAGATTGAAGTAGCTGTGGTTGGTCAGGTTCACCACGGTGGGTTTGTCGGTGACGGCTTCGTAACGGATGTCAAGGGCATTGTCATCGGTCACCTTGTAAATCACCTTCACGTCGAGGTTGCCGGGGAAGCCGTCCTCGCCGTCGGGCGAACGGTAGGTCAGTTGCAGGGTCTGCCCGTCTATTTGTTTGGCCTTCCAAACGCGGGTGTCGAAGCCCTTGGGGCCGCCGTGCAGGCAATTGACTCCGTCGTTGGGGGCGAGCTTGTAGGTAACGCTGTCGAGCGTGAAGCGGGAACTGTCGATGCGGTTGCCGTAGCGTCCTATCAGGGCGCCGAAGTTATTGGCACCGGGAGCCATGTAGTCGGCCACCTTGTCGTAGCCCAGCAACACGTCGGTGGGTTTGCCGTTCTTGTCGGGGACCATCAGCGAAACCACGTGCCCGCCGTAGTTGGTGATGCAGGCTTCCATGCCGGAAGCATTTTTCAAAACGTACAAGGCCAGGGAGTCGCCCTGTGCCATACCGGTAAATTGGGACGGATGCAGGCTCGAGGCCGTCGTGTCGGCCTTCTTCCCGCCGCAGGAGGCCAATAAGCAAAGCACCCCTGCACATAGAATCAGTTTTTTCATCATTTTTCTGTTTAAAAGTTTGTTTCCAACGAAATGCAAAGGTACTACTTTCGAAAAATTATGAGGCTATGAGAAAGTAGACTATAACTCATAACTTTCGTTATCTTTGGCCTTGAATTAATGCAGTAATTATATGACGAGCGACGAGATACTCAAGCTGAAGGCTGTTGTACTGTTCGTGTTAGGCCGATGCAAGAAGTTGGATTATTTCCACTTGTTCAAAATATTATATTTCGCAGACCGTGCGCATTATGCCACTTATGGCCGACGCATAATAGCCGATACGTTCTGTGCTTTGCAGTATGGCCCTGTGCCTTCCGCTCTGTACGACGCGGTCAAAGACGTTATCGGAGTTCAAGCATTGCCGAGCGCGTCTCCCTTGTTGCTCTTATCAAAGAGTCTGGTAAAGGTGGACTCTACATATCTAAAAGCTAAAGAAAAATTCGACGCAGATGAGCTGTCTCGTTCCGACATAGAGGCTTTAGATGCGTCTATAAATGAGAACAGAAACAAGAGTTTTGATGAGCTGTCTCAACAATCGCATGATGAAGCATGGACGGAGGCTTATAACAATCCTAAAAATACTCAAAAAGCCATAGAACCCCTTACAATGGCGAAAGCGGCCGGTGCCAATGAGGATACTTTGCAATACCTTAAGGAACAAGCTCGCATTGATGCAGCACTAAGTGCATAGGCGGTGGTGAAATTATGCGATATGCTGTCCGAAGAGGCAAAGAAAGCCTTAGAAGTGTCCTCTTCCATCAAAGCAGGCCAGGTTTATCGGATGAGACTAACCGAAGAAGAGGGTGTTAAGCCTAAACACAAAGAAAATGACGGCAGAGATAAGTTTTTCATTGTATTGGGCCGAGACAAGGCGGGAACCATAGGTTTTGTTTTGATTAACTCCTCCATTAATAAAAATCTACCTCAGCAAATTAGAGACCTACACTCTCCTATATTGGCAAGCAAGTACAGATTCTTGAAATATGACAGTTTCGTAGACTGCCACGAACTCAAAGAAATCAAGGAGGCCAAAATTCGCCCAGAGAATATCGTTGGAGAATTAGAGACTGAAGACCTTGATATTATCAAAAAGACCTTAGTCGAAGATTCTCCCGTTGTGACAACCAAGCAGCTTAAACGTTTTGGGCTGCGTTGATGAGGAAATCATTCCCGGTTTCAAAAGGAGAGGCCGAGGTTGAGGTAGAAGATGGGGGCCGGATGCCGGTTGGAAAGGCTGAGGTTGGCGGAAAGGGGGCCGAGGAGGCTGTTATAGGCATATTCCAAGCCGGCGCCCCAGAGGTGGGTGCCCGAGAAAAGTCCGGTCAGATGCGGGTTGGCTGTCCCGTAATTGCCGATGAGGGAGATATAATTACGTCCGCTGATGCGCTGGCGGAGGCGGAGGCGCACAACACCGAGATAATTGTCCGTCAGTTCCAGCCGGGTGATGCCGGTAAAGGGAATCTGCTGCGGCAGATATTTGCCGGCCATTTCGCCCCCGGTGGCATTGAGGTAAGGGAAGGCGGCCCCATCGCCGATGACGCCGCGCAGATAAACGGAGGGCTGAATGCTAAGATGCGTATTGAAGGAGGCCACCGTGGAGAATTGCATGGCGGCGGTAATCAGTGGGAAATGGTTCTTGTAGCTGACTAAGTTGTCCGTGTACATGGAATAGTCGGCCTTGAGGGAGAAACCCTTGCTGGGGAAATAAGCCTGGTCGAAAGTCTCCACACGGGTCTGCATGAAATAGCTGAAAAACCCCTGGTTGGTGTTGTCATAGGCCGTCTTAAAGCCTCCGGAATAAAGGAAGTTGTTGTAGTCGAAATATTCGTAACGCGCCCCCACGCTGAACTTGAGGTTGGGTAGACTCATATCGGTATAGGCCAATCCTGCCGTATAGGTGCGAAAACCGGCGTTCAGGGTCTTCTTGCCTTTGGTGTAAATATCCAGGTCGCGGAAGCTGAACATATACGACAGGTCCAGGCCCCGTATGGGTGTCCGCCCGTATTGGTAGTTCAGCTTGGCGAAAGAAGTCTTCGCTCCGGCCCTGCCGGTGAAACTGACTTCCGAGCGGCCGTGATGACGGTAGTTGAGGGATGCTTTAAGCGTGCCGGCCATGATTTCCTCGGAGTCGAAGCGGACACCGAGATGCAGTGAACTTCCCGCCTTGGGCCGCAACAGCAAGTCCAAATCGTAAGGCCCTTTCCCGGAAAGGGAATAGTTGACCGAGGCGTAAGCCGTCGTGCCCATCAGGCGTGATATGGCTTCCCTCAGTTGCAGCACATTGATGCGGCTGTTCTCGGAAAGGCCGCTGAGATGCAGCAGCCAATTGCGGTCGCGCGGGTCTATGCCTTCCATACGGATATGGCGGATGGAGAAGCAGTCGCCGCTTCGCACGATGTGCGGCTTAGGCCTATTCGTAGGCAGGCTGTCGGGGCCGAGGCTACGTTTCAAGGCAAGGAGCTGGGCGTAATGGCGACGGGCTTCCGCTTCGCCCCGGTCAATCAGGGTATCGATGGCCGGGAAGTAAAAACTGGCCGCATTGTAGGGATGCACGTCGGGCCGCAACAGTATATCCGTATTCTTGCAGTTTTGCTGGTAAAGGGTATTGCCGTAAAAGGAGATGAACTGCCCCACGATGTCGCTGGGCGTGTTCAGTTGCTTGTAGGTTTTCAGGTCGCTGGTGCCCAAATCCACGCCGATGACGACGTCGGCTCCCATTTTCCTGGCCACGTCGACGGGATAATTGTCGCTGATGCCACCGTCGACCAGCACCATGCTGTCCATGCGCACAGGGGTGAAGACCAACAAGACCGCCATGCTGGCGCGCATGGCTTGCGTGAGATTGCCCGAATGGAAAACGTGCTGCCGGCCCGTCACCGCGTCGACGGCCACGCAGGCGAAGGGGATGGGCAGCTTGTTAAAATCAATGGAATCCTGGTAGCCTATGGTCAGGTCGGAAAAGAGGTTCTGCAAATTGCGACCTTCCACCATGCCCCGAACGTAACGTTGCGACTTGGCGCGCCCGAAAGGGAGCGAGAGGACGTAACGTTCGGAGATTTCCTTTTCTGGAAACGACTGGTTGCCGCGCGCCTGCTTGTCGCTCAAAAGGCGGCTCCAATTTTGGGCGTGCACCATGCTGTCGATGGCTTCCGGCGTGTAGCCGATGGCGTAAAGGGCGCCCACCAAGGCGCCCATGCTGGTGCCCACCACATAGTCGATGGGCATGCCCACTTGCTCCAGCACCTTCAGCACACCGATATGGGCCATGCCCTTGGCGCCGCCGCCGCCCAATACGAGCGCCACCTTCTTCCTTGCCCCCGCCTGCGGGACGAGGACAAGGAGAAGGAGCAGCATCATCAACAAACGGCGGGGATTTCTCACTTCAGGGTCAGTTCCACCACATAATCTATGTCGGTAGGTGCCTCGTCGAACTGCAAGAGCAGGCCGTCTTTGTCCTGCTTGAAGCGGACGGGCTTCCGGTCTTTGAAGACGAGGGCCTTGGTCACCTTCTTGCCGGTGACGGGAAGGAAGAGTCCCTTGTCCTTCAGGTCAAAGATATGGACGTAGAGCTTGTCGCCCTTCTGCGTCGTCACGCCCCAGTCACGGGGAGGCACCATGCCGCCGCGCGTCCCGTAAATGGTGGGGCCGTAAGTCTTCATCCATTGTCCTATTTCATGCAGGCGTTCCAGCGCCATGGCCGGGATTTCGCCGTCGGGCTGGGGGCCGATGTTCAAAAGCAGATTGGCATTCATGCCGGCGGCGCGCACGAGGTACTGGATAAGCGTCTTGGCCGACTTGTAGTTCAGGTCGGTGATATTGTAGCCCCAGGAATTGTTCATGGTCTGGCAGGTTTCCAAAGGCAGGCGGCTGACGGCTTGCCCGGAAAGGCCGGCCGTGTTTTCGCCAGGCAGGTCGCGCTCGAAAATTTGAATGTCTTCGCCGGGGAAAGGCGTTTGATGATGGTTGTTGCCAATCAGGCAAGCCGGCTGCAGCTTGTGGATGAGGGCGTATTGTTCGGGCAGGTGCCAGTTGAAGCCGGGATCCTGGTCATGGTCCCACCAGCCGTCGAACCAGATAGCGCCCACGCGCCCGTAATTGGTCAGCAATTCGCTAAGCTGGTTATTCATGAAACGGAAATAGGAATCCCAATCGGGCTTGCCGGTGCGGCCCGTCTTGTGTCCGGTGCGGCCTTGGGGATAATCCTCGCGATACCAGTCGAGATGCGAATAGTAGAAATTAATGGTGATGCCCTGCTTGTGGCATTCGTCGGCCAGCTCCTTGAGCACGTCGCGCTTGAAAGGCGTCGCATCCACGATGTTGTAATCCGTGTACTTCGACTTGAACATGGAGAAGCCGTCGTGGTGCCGCGAGGTGATGGTGATGTATTTGGCGCCGGAGGCTTTGATGGCCGACACCCATTCGGCGGCGTTGAACTTCGCCGGATAGAATCCGGCAGCTATCTTGGCATACTCGTTACGGTTGATGCTGCGGTTGTTCATCACCCATTCGCCGCTACCCAACATGCTGTATATGCCCCAGTGGATAAAGATGCCGAACTTGTCGTCTTGAAAGGCCTCGCGGGCTTTCAGGTTGGCCTCGCTCGGATGGTAGGCCGTCTCTTGGGCCTGCGTGCCGGCCGACAAACCGGCAAAGAGAAGGCTTGCTGTAAGTAAACTCCGTATTTTCATTCAATCAAAATTTAGATTTGCAGGCAAAAGTAAGCATTATTAGCAGTTAGTAGTGAGTGGGCAGTAGTTAGTAGCCAATTTAGTTGACTCCTGTCATCGGGTGGAAATAACGGGGCGCATAACCGGGCAGCAGCCCCGGATGGAAGATATGTATCAAATCGCGGAGCAGGTAATCGGGATGAATGGGCGATTCCTCGTAATAGAAGGCCTTGCCGGTGTTGCAGGTATAAATGTGCTGCCGGCTGAAGGCGTCGAAGTCGGCATACGAGGGATACTCGTCACGCAATTCCGCATAAGTCTTCTCTTTTGCCAGGTTATATTTCATGAGCCAGAAGTCGGCGTGCATGGCTTTGTCGAGCACGGCCTCGAAGGCCAGCGGTATGCTGGCAGTGCCGGGCAAGTAGTCGAAAGCATTGCGCGCTCCGGCGTCGTGGTAGAAATGGGCGATATAACTGTCGCGGCCCGGCACATACCAGAAGCCGCCGTACATGGTTTCGGAAAGTACCGCGGGTCTTTCCTTCGCCGTGGCTGCCAGCCGGCGGAGGCTGTCGTAGCGGGCTTCCGTTTGCCGAAAGAGGCTGTCGGCCAAGGCTTCCTTGTCGAGCAGCAGGCCGAAGAAACGCAGCCACTCGGCTCGTCCCAGGGGCAGGGTCTCCATGTAATCGGGCACGGCGACGATGGGGACGCCCAATTTCTCGGCGCCTCCGTAGCCGGCGTTCTGGAAAGGCGAGGCCACAACGCAGGCTATGCCCCTTGCCATCATCCGCTCTATGTTCGGCGAGGTGGCTGCACCCAGGTCGGCCACTTCCCCCCACGCCACCCTGGCGCGTATACTGTCGGAAATCATGTACCGGGGTTCGCAGACGCCGGCGATGCTGTCCAAGCAGCCCAGGGCTTCTATCATGGAGACATACACGGAAGTGTAAACGGCCAGGTGCCCGACAGGGGTGCGCAGCACCTGCCCTTGCGGCAATCCGGCCGGCAGGGGGCGTGTGCGGGGCACCAGCAGATAACGTTCAAGCAGGCGGGTCGTATCCCAGGGATTACGCACCTCCACTGAGATGTAATCCTTGGCGTGCGCCACCCGGAAGCCGCGCGCGTAAGCGTTGGAATCGGCCCGAAGGGAGATGCCGGCGCCTTGGGCGGCAGGCTTGCCCGCAGGCCCGCAGGCCGCCGCCAACAAGAAGGCGGCGGTCAGGCAGCAGCAGCCGATGGCTTTTTTCATGGGAGGCTGACGACTACGGTACGCACCGGATTCATGCCCACTTCCCATTTGCCCTCGAACTTACCGCTAACAAGGTCGTACATGGAGACGTCGCCGTTGTTCGTGTAATCGCTGGAGCTGACGAAGACAGTGCTACCGTCAAGGGCGGCGTCCATCTTATACGGGTTAGCCGGCGTATCGGCGAGGAAGTCGCTTCCCTTGGCGCCCGCCTCCGTGTCGTAGGTGAAGAAATTGTAAGTCGGGTTCCAGTTGGCATCGTAAGAGCCGTACATGATATACAGCGTATGGCCGAGAGCGAAGAGTTCAGAGGCATGGAGGCCGTCGACAGGAGAAGCCGTGTCGGTTTGGGTGTCGATGCGCTGCACGGTGTTGGGCACATTCTGGTAATTGCCGAGCGAGACAACATAGACGCTGCCGTCGGCGGTCACGGCCATCGGGCCGGGATTGAGGGCCACTTCTATTTGCTTCGTTTCCGTGAAGTCGGCCGGGTCAATGACCGAGACGGTCTTGTCGTAACCGATATAATTGCCGTCGGCGTCCACTTTGCCGGCATAGTCCATGCCGCCGGTATTGGCCACATAGAGTTTGCCGTTGGCCGCGACGATCTGGTCGGGGTTACAGCCCACCTTCACGTAGTCGACCACCTGAAGCGAGGCCGTATCGAGCTTGGCCACTTCGCCGGCAAAGTAGGTGACGTAAACGTAGCCGTTGAGGGCGGCCAGGCGGCGGGGTTCCTGGCCGGTCAGGATTTGCTTGAGGGAGTTCCCATCGAGGTCGGTCACTTCAATAGTGCCCGAGGCATCAAGGGTGATGTAGAGCTTGCCGCCGTAGCGAATCATGTCATTGGCCAGGTCGCCTAAGCTGCGGTTATTCCGGCTCTTGAAGATGTCGGCCTCCACAGTGGTGTCGCTTAAGTTGATGCGGCTCAAGCTGGCATTGTTGGAGCCGGCCCTGCCGCTGTTGAGCACGTAAGCGTAAGTGGCCGGACCGGAAGGACAAACCGTCGGCTTGTCGTCGTCGTTGTTCTTGTCGCAGGCGGCGAGGCAAAAGAGCAGCCCGGCCGCGTAAATCAGATACTTTTTCATTTTATGAGTTATGAGTTATGAATTATGAATTATGAGTAAGACTTGTAAGACTCTAAGACTATGAGATTGTAAGACGAATCTTATAGTCTATTGGTCTATTGGTCTTAAAGTCTAATGGTCTTATAATCTTAGAGTCTTATAGTCTGAATGGTCTCACCTCTCCATGCTGAGGCTGATGCGGAAGGAGCTTCCGGGCATGGGGTAATACTGTATGACCTCGTATTGCCGGTTCGTGAAGTTGACCCATTCGCCTTGCAGGTGCAGGCGCCAGGAGCGGAAGCGGAAATCTCTGCCTAAGGAGAGGCTTTGTTCGGCATAGGCGCCCATACGGTTCTCCGCGATGTTTTGCGGCAGCGCGTAGCGTTCGCCCACGGCGGTGAGCAGGTAACCCAGCGTAGCCCAGGGGCTGTGCAGGGAGCATGAGGCCGTGCCGGCATGGCGCGGCGTGTAGGGAATCTGCTGGCGGTAGTTCTTGGCCGTCGGCTCGCTCAGGTCAATGGCCCGCTGGTAGCTGTAGGTGGCTGCCGCCTCAAGCGAGAAGCGCGGGGCGGAGGGCAGGCGGAACAGGCCCGACAGGTTCAAGTCCAAGCCCCGTATGTCAACCTTGCCCATGTTCATCATCTTCCAGACGTACAAGTTCGGGAGGGCGACGATTTTATCCCGCACACGATTGTAGTAGGCGTCCGCAGAGGCGGCGAGATACGTCAGCACGCCGGAGAGCGCCCAGTTGCCCGTCAGGCCGAGGTCGAACTGCGCGGCGCGTTCGGGGCGGAGGTTCAGGTTGCCGAAGCGCAGGTAATACAAATCGGTGAAAGTTGGCGCCCGGTAGGCGTCCTTGTACGAGGCGCGCAGACGGAGGCTGCTCGCGGGAAAGGGGCGCAGGGAAAAGCTGAGGGCCGGTGAAAGCCGGTGGCGGTCGGGCGGTCGGTTCCCGCTATGCACCCGGTCGGACAGGTAAGTGCCCAGCAGGCGGGCCGTGGCCGTCAGGCGGCTGTCCTTGTATTGCAGGGCTAAGGCCGAATAGGAGCTGAGGCGATCGGGTTGCGGACCACCCGTGAAATTATTGCGCAGCGTGATATAGAAGAGGTCGCTCGCCAAAGAGGCCGACAACTTCGGTAGCAGCTTGTATAATAAGGAAGCGGAGGCGTAAGCCTCTTGCTGGGTATTGATATCGATTTGCTCACCCGCAGCATAGCTGGCGTTGGGCGTGCGGTAATGGCTGAAGGAGTAATCGTATTTACCCCGCGCCTCCCATTCGAACTTAGGGGAAAGGGGTTGCTGCCAAACGGCCTGCACGAAGAAATTGTCATTCCGCAAACGGTCGTGCTTGGCCGCGTTGTAAAGGACAACCGAGCCGGGCAGCCCCCGGTCGGCGTTGTAGGTGTACAGTTTCAGGCGCAGTTGCCGCCCACCCCCGAAGCGGCCGTACAGGTTGCCTTCGAGGTGTAGCAACTGGATGTCGCTGTTCGTGCGGTGTAGCCGTTCGCTTTGCCCGCCGTTGTACAGCAGGAAGGGGTAATTGCCCTTGGCACTTTGGCCTTCGGCAGTAGCGGAAAGGGCCAGGCTGCGGTCTATCTTCCGGTCGTAACGCAGGAAAGGATGGAAGAGGCCGAAGGAGCCGCCTTGCAGCTTGGCCCGCAGGTGCCAGTCGCGTCCGGTGAACTGCGGCGCCACGGAAGTCAGGGCCAGCGCCCCGGAAGAGGCGTACAGGCTGGCCGGGAGGAAGAGGTTGTCGGAAGGGCCGATGCTGAGGCTGAGCGCCTGCAGGTCGTCGAGGGAGTAGCGGCTGATGTCCACCTGTCCGCTTTGGGCGTCCGTCACGGGCAGGCCGTCGTAGCTCACCGCCGTGTGTTTGGCGCCGAGGCTGCGCACGGAGACGGTCTTCAAGCCGCCCAGCCCGCCGTAATCGTTCACCGTGACCCCCGAGAAACGGCGCACCGCCTCGGAGACGTCCTTCAGGCCCAGGGCTTGGAAGCCGGTACGTTCAAGGCGCTGCACGGGCGCCCCCTGGTTCAAGACCGAGGGGCGCTCCTTAGCCACGACCTCCACCTGCGGCAAGGCTTGGAGCCGCAAACTATCCGCCTCCTGCGCCGATACAGGCAGGGAGACCGGCAGGCATAAACATGCAACGCATCCGCATTTATAAAACAACAATTTGGACATATAACAAAAAAATTACCCAGTCTTTACCCGAGACTTGCATAAAACTTACGGACTCTTGGCAGGTTTTCTGGCTCGTTCTCCTCTTTTTCGGCGGCCTTCCCAGACGCGTGGCTTTGCACGTCCAGTGGCTCTATGGGGTTTGCCGAGGTATAACAGAACTTACAGCTACGGGTACAGCTCCGGACTTGCACCGGATTCCCTTTTACTAACCGCCGACCGGCTGGCCGGGGGCTACACCATAATCCGGCCGCAAAGGTAAAACAAATTATGAGTACTAAGACTGTGAGACTACAAGACTTTAAGACTTCTAAGACTTTGAGACTATAAGATTGTAAGACTATAAGATTGTAAGACGAATCATAAAGTCTAATGGTCTTATAGTCTTATGGTCTTATGGTCTTATGGTCTTATAGTCTATGAAAAAAAGTTTTATCGTCTTTGCATCACTTGGTCACAAGCGTTTATAATCAATGTCTTAAGCGTGACAAAGGCTTTCGTCACCGGGCTGTTCCGGGCAATTCTGACTGCCTTCCTTCCCGGCCGCAAAAAAGCTGGGAGTTTGCGCGAAAACATGGAACTTTTAGCGACCAAAAGTCCTATGTTTTTCCAAAAACATGGAACTTATTTGTTAGGAGTTAGCAGTTAGGAGACAGAGAGCAGCAGCATGCTGAATACTATCCCGCTAAATATTGCCGCCAAGACGTTGAATTCTCGCCGCAAGACGTTGATTTCTCGCGACGAGACGTTGATTTCTCGCGACGAGACGTTGATTTCTCGCGACGAGACGTTGAATTCTCGCCGTGAGACCTATTCGCTGCCGGCCATATCAAATCATCGGTGACCGCCCGCACCGGAGGCCGGGAACAAGAGCGGTGA
>JAISGW010000087.1 GCA_031262895.1 Tannerella sp.
TCCGGTTCCAACACACCGGCTTCGCCATATTTGCTGTCTAAAGCCAATACCTCGCCTATGCCCATATAAACGGTAAAGCGCATGGTCGGAGACATCGGCATCTCGGAAGCCTTCAACAAATGCCTGAGGCGGTCCTCATTCTTGCCGATAGAATTATAAAGTTCTGACAAATCAAAATGAGCTTTCCCTATGCCGACCGAATCGGCCATAGCAGTGGTTTGCCGGAGAAAAGCCTCGCCTTCCTCGAAGCCTAATTTGTATTCACCCTTGAAATTATAATATAAGATGAGCAAATGGGAACTGCGCCGGTAAAAAGGCGTGTCGGCGGCGGCCAAGGAACGGGTTTGCAGGTCCTTCATGGCCGGCAGCAAGGAATCGGGCAGATGGCTCTCCTGTATCTGCTTGAGGAAAGATTTCAAAAAATGATCCGCCTCTTGCTGTTGAGGGGTAAAATCGTTGGCTGTAAGTGGGGCGCAAAAAATCAAAAATGACAAAAGCAATGAGAGTCGCAAAAAGAAGAGTTCGATATAAACGCCCGGCGTTTGGTATTTCATTACACTTTCAATTTATTTCATTATTCTGTTCGATATTTTAGGGTGTAAAGATACAAATATCGGCTCCTTTGCAAACATATATTTACCACAAATATGCAAAGACCGCAGCACTCCCGCCGTCGCAAGGGTTCAAGTCAACAAAGCATAATGGCACAAAAAAGGGCGGGATTATGTGTCCCACCCATTCCTTTTATATGGATTTATCCTTCAATCAATATTTCTGCTCCAGAATCCAGGCATCCTGAAAATACGGATAATGCTTGGAACGGAATTGGTTTCGCATGCGCAAAGCCTCGGCCCGGCTGTCGGAAGTGGCTACCACGACGCGAATCATGCCACGGACATTGGTCACCATATTGGCCGAATAACCCTCGTTCTGCATACGCAGGCGCAGGGCACTGGCGTTGGTACGATTGCGAAAACTTCCGATAACGACGTTGTAGCGCTTCAGGCTTTGGAAGCCGGTGGCAGCATTATAGTTGTTATCTTGGTAAGGATAGGGATTGATCTGTTCTTGTTGCGTAGCATAGTTCAATCCTTGGTTGACATCGTAGTTGGAATTGGAATTGTTGTTCTCATCCGTCGTCGTAGTCGTGCTTTCATTTGTGGCAGGCTTGGAGACGTTCGTATCCGTGTCATCGGCAAACTGGTCATCGGAATAATCATCCAAGCCCTCGTCCGTCGAATCGTTCGCTTGTGTTGCTTGTTCATAAGCGGCACGATAGGTGCTTTGCTTCGGTTTGCATGAGTTGAATGCCAGCAGCAAGCATGCAGCGGTTCCTAATAGCCAAATCTTATTCATACTTTCTGTTTTTAAAGATTTTAATGCGCAAAGATATGAATTTTTATTTGCAGGCTTCTTTCTCTCCTATTTATTTTAGTTGAATGCCTATATTTGCGGCAAGAAAAAACACCTTTCTACAATGAATCCAATCAGACAATACCTTGGAATGGGCTGCTGCCTGGCAATTTTGTCCGCTTGCGGCGGACAATGGCAAGCCGCGGCACCCGCCCCCGACGCCGCGCCGGTTGTGAAAAACACGCTCCGGGCACCGGCTTATCCTTTAGTCACCATCGATCCCTACACCAGCGCCTGGTCCACGAGCGACCGGCTGTATGCCGACACCCTGCGGCACTGGACGGGCAAGCCTTTCCCGCTGCTGGGCGTCATCCGGGTAGACGGGCAATCCTATCGTTTCATGGGCAGCAGCGGAGACTTCTTCGCCAAGGCGGCCAAACAAAACTCGGTCGACGTACAAGCCACGCAGACGCGCTACGCCTTTACCTGCGGCCCGGTGGATTTGCAGCTGACTTTTACGGCACCCTACCTGCCCGACAGCCTCGTGCTCCTCTCCCGCCCGGTGGATTACATCAGCTATGAAGTGAAGCCCAACGACGGCGGCAAGCACCAGGTGGAACTCTATTTCGAGGCCTCGCCCCTGTGGGCGCTCAATACGCCCGACGAAGCCAGCCAATCTTCCGCCTTTGAAGAAGGCGGCTATGTCTTCCTCAAAGCCGGCAGCAAAGCGCAAGCCATACTCAAGAAAAAAGGCGATGACGTACGCATCGATTGGGGATACTTCTACCTCAGCGCGGCCAAGCCGCATACCAGCTACGCCGTGGGCGACGGCGCGAGCCTGCGGAAGGACTTCGCCGCCAATGGCCGGGTGGCCAAAGTCAAGGCTTCGGCCGACGGGCATGACCTGCTTGCCCTCACGGAAGACCTCGGCAAGGTGGCTTCGCCTGCCGGCGGACATGTACAAATCGGATACGACGACATCTATTCCATACAATACTTCGGCGAGAACCTGCGCCCCTATTGGAACCGCCACGGGGACACGTCCATCACGACGGCCTTCATCGCGGCCGACAAAAGCTACGCCTCGCTGAAGGCGGCCTGCGACAAGTTCGACAACCAACTCATCCGCACGGCTACCGCCGCCGGCGGGCAACAATATGCCGACCTCTGCGCGCTGGCCTACCGGCAAGCCTTCGCCGCGCACAAACTGGTGCAGGCACCTAACGGCGACCTGCTCTTCCTCGCCAAGGAAAATTTCAGCAACGGCTCCATCGGGACGGTTGACGTGACCTACCCCTCCGCCCCGCTCTTCCTTTATTATAATCCCGAATTGGTAAAAGGCCTGCTCAACGCCATCTTCTACTATAGCGAAAGCGGTAAATGGACCAAGCCCTTCGCCGCGCACGACGTGGGCACTTACCCGCAGGCCAACGGGCAGACTTACGGCGGCGACATGCCGGTGGAGGAAACCGGCAACATGCTCCTGCTTATGGCGGCCATCGCCAGCGTAGAGGGCAATGCCGGCTATGCGCAGCAACATTGGCAGACCCTGACAACCTGGGTCAAATATCTGGAGGAAAAAGGTCTCGACCCCGAGAACCAGCTCTGCACCGACGACTTCGCCGGGCATTTCGCCCACAACGCCAACCTGTCCATCAAGGCCATCCTCGCCATAGCCGCCTACGGGCGCCTCGCCGGGATGCTCGGCCACAAAGACCTGGCCGCCGAATACAGCAAGAAGGCGCGCGCCATGGCCGCCCAATGGGTGAAGATGGATCAGGACGGCGACCACTTCCGCCTCACCTTCGACAAAAAGGGCACCTGGAGCCAGAAGTACAATCTCGTATGGGACAAGCTGCTCAAGCTTAACATCTTCCCCGTCACCGTGGCCGAGAAAGAAATCCCTTATTACCTGACGAAACAAAATGCTTACGGCCTGCCGCTCGACAGCCGCAAGAACTACACCAAGGCCGACTGGATTGTCTGGACGGCCACCCTCTCGCCCGATAAGCCCACCTTCGAGAAATTCATCACCCCGCTTTACCGTTTCATGAACGAAACGGTCGACCGCGTTCCGATGAGCGACTGGTACAACACCGACAATCTGCATCACGTGGGTTTCCAAGCCCGTTCCGTCGTGGGCGGATTCTTCATCAAGATGCTGGCCGACCGCTTGGCCCAGGCACCGCAAGCACCTACGAATAAGTAAACTTATATGAACAAAGCAATCACAGCAGCCCTCATGTCCGCTTCTGTCATGGCCGGCGCCTGCAGCCGGGAAGCAGCGACGCCAGCCGCCAAACCCGAGGCCGCGCCCATCGAACGCCCGGCCATTGAAGTCCCGGCCAACGGCCTGATGACTCCCGAAATCCTGTACAGCCTGGCCCGTGTGGGCGAGGCGCATATCTCGCCCGACGGCTCGAAAGTGCTCTACGGCGTCAGCTTCGTGAGCATCAAGCAGAACAAATCGAACACAGAACTCTTCACCGTCAAGCTCGACGGCAGTGACAAACGGCAAATCACCCACAGCCCCCTGAGCGAAAGCAACGCCGTCTGGATGGACGGCGGCAAAAGCATCGCCTTTCTATACGACGGCCAAATCTGGCTGATGGATGCCGACGGCTCGAACCGTCGCCAGGTGAGCCATTACGAGGGCGGCATCGAAGGATTCCGCTTCTCGCCCGACCAGAAAAAGCTGCTCTTCATCAGCGAAATCAAGTCGGGCAAAAGCACCGCCGACATCTACCCCGACCTGCCCAAGGCCTCCGGACGCGTCATCAACGACCTGATGTATAAACATTGGGACGAATGGGTGACAAGTGTGCCGCATCCATTCCTCGCCTCCTTCGACGGGAAAGCGATAGGCGCCGCCACCGACATCATGGCCGGCGAACCCTACGAATGCCCCATGAAGCCTTCCGACGGCATAGAAGACCTGGCCTGGAGTCCCGACGGCAAGCTGATAGCCTACGCCAGCCGCAAGAAAACGGGAAAGGCCTACGCCCTCTCGACCAACTCCGACATCTACATCTACGACCTCGCCTCGGGAAAGACCCGCAACATCACCGAGGGCATGATGGGATACGACCTGCAACCGGCCTTTTCACCCGACGGGCGGCAGATTGCCTGGATAAGCCAGGAACGCGACGGCTACGAATCCGACAAGAAACGCCTCTTCGTCGCCAAAATCGACGGTAGCGCCAAGCAATACCTTACCTCCGACTTCGACTACGACGTGGACGCCTTCCAATGGCAGGCCGACAGCCACGCGCTCTACTTCATCTGCAACAAAGAAGCGCTCTCGCACATTTGGCAAATCACGGTGGACAAGCAAATCAAACAGCTCACCAAGGGGCAATGCGATGACGACGCGCTGGATGCCGCCGCCGGCAAGATGATTGCCGTCCGCCAATCCATGGAGCACCCTTCCGACGTTTACGCCATCGACACGCAGAGCGGTGAAGCCAAGAATCTGAGTTTAGAAAACAAGGCTGTCTATGAAAAGCTGGCCGTCGGCAAGGTGGAAGCCCGCTGGATAAAGACGACCGATAACAAGCAAATGCTCACTTGGATTATCTATCCGCCCCATTTCGACCCGAACAAGAAATATCCGGCGCTGCTCTATTGCCAGGGCGGCCCGCAAAGCGCTCTCGACCAGTTCTGGAGCTACCGTTGGAACTTCCAAATCATGGCGGCCAACGGCTATATCGTCGTCGCACCCAACCGCCGCGGCGTGCCGGGATTCGGACAAGCCTGGGAGGAGGAAATCAGCGGCGACTACGGCGGCCAGAACATGAAAGACTACCTCTCGGCCATCGACGCCGTAGCCAAAGAGCCTTATGTGGACGCCGGACACTTGGGATGCGTGGGCGCCAGCTACGGCGGCTTCTCCGTCTACTGGCTGGCCGGACATCACAACAAGCGTTTCAAGGCTTTCGTCGCACATGCCGGCATCTTCAATCTCGAGCAGCAATATATGGAAACCGAAGAGCTTTGGTTTGCCAACTGGGACATGGGCGGCGCCCCCTGGGACAAGAATAACGCCGTGGCCCAGCGCACCTATGCCAACTCGCCACACCGTTTCGTAGACAAATGGGACACGCCCATCCTCGTCTCGGTAGGCGCCAAGGATTACCGCGTACCCATGTCACAGGGTTTGGCCGCCTTCGACGCTGCCAAGCTGCGGGGCATCCCCGCCGAACTGCTCGTCTTCCCCGACGAAAACCACTGGATACTCAAGCCGCAGAACGGCGTCCTCTTCCAGCGCACCTTCTTCAGTTGGCTCGACAAGTGGCTGAAGCCCCAGCCCCTTACAAAATAAAGGAAATAGGATAAAGAAAGCGAGGGGACGCTGTCATGCAGCGCCTCCTCGCTTTCTTTTATCTCATCGCAATCATAACGACGGGACCAGTTCCACGTTCAAGCCCAAAGCATCTACAATACGATAAAAAGTAGAGACTTTAGGTTCTGTACGTCCATTTTCAATTCTGGAGATATACGATTTGTTTGTTCCCAATTTGGTAGCCAATTCATCTTGGGTCATTTTCGCCTTCTTACGGGCATCTGCTATTATTTGCCCTGTAAAGAATGCATACGCTCGGCATTCTGCTTCTTGCCGTTCCGGCGTACCCACTTTTCCAAACACTTCATCCAATTGAGCGTCAATATCAAACAGTTCCACCTTTTTCATTGTAATATTCCTCCATTAATCTATACGCCTTTTCCAATTCTTTACGCGGTGTCTTCTGAGACTTCTTTTGAAAGCAATTGAAGACTACAATGATACGCCCTTCATCATAGCAAAAGAACAAGCGGTAAATATTGCTTTGCCATTCTACGCGCAACTCAAAAAGACCATTTCCTATGAATTTCACGTATTTTGCAGGCAAACGGTCTTGAGTCCGCAACAGCAGTACACCATATAAGACTTTTTCCCGCGCTCCGGCATTCAAAGACTGGATAAAGTCCTGATAATAGTTCTTATATGCTTTTAGTGAGCGTATCATGTTGCAAAGCTATATAATGTTTACCAGTTAGGCAACCGGCCAATTCCTCCCTCTACTCCTCAAATAAATATATGTACATTTGCATCAGTTTAAATCTTGAGAGGCCTCTGGAGCATGGGGGAACAGATGAAAAACGGGAAGCGTTTGCGATAGCAATAGCCCCTACGCTTTCCAAATAGGAACAAACACTAACCGCTGAACGGAGGGAGCAGTGAGGCGATCAGAAAATGATGAAACTGATAAAATCAATTGTTTTAGGGCTGGCATTCTTTGGCATGACCAGCTGCGGCGTTTCACAAACCGCGATGAATAACACGAGCAACATGCTTACAAACGTAGTACTCTCCCACAAGAATTTCGTTGTGGAAGGCACCGTGGAAGGGCAGGCCAAGAACGTCTACATATTGGGCTTCGGCGGCCTCCTTTCGACCAACTTGCTGGGAGAGGCGAAAGCCAAAATGATAGAAAGCGCAAATCTTCGGGGACACGCCCGCGCCATCGTGAATGTGACTTACGACACCCATGTCAGCTGTTACGTTCTCTTCTCAAAGTACACGGTAACCGCGACGGGCACCGTCATCGAATTCAGAAAGTAAATAACCCGCCACCCTCACCACTGCCCGACAGGGAGGCCGCTGAGGGCGGCGATGTCTTCCGCCGCAAAGGTATGAAATAGTTATTAGCGTTCAGCAGACAGCAGGCAGCAGGCACGCCCTAATAGCGGCCGGAATTTTATCACATCCTTTACCAGCAGGCTATCCATATCCAGGCGCTATGCGCCTCTCATTGTCCTTGCCAGGATGCAACGCAACATTTAACTAAAGCCATTAATAATCGAATTTTTGCTATCTTTGTCCTATCAGAAATACCAGAATGACACCCCCCTCTCCAAAAGTAGCTGACAAGACCTGACAAATGAGAAGAATTGCCAATGACAAAATGGCAAAGCCTTGGCTTACAAGCAGAACAAAACAACGTTTTGTGACGATGGACTCGCGAGAACAATTTGTCAAGTCGTTAAGTTTTCGCCGCAAAACGTTGATTTATTTCCGCAAGACGTTA